>MFVN01000014.1 GCA_001786095.1 Candidatus Nomurabacteria bacterium RIFCSPLOWO2_02_FULL_42_17 | reverse complement strand
GAAAGTGTGGAGTTGGAATTTTGATAATGTGTTATAATTCTTCATAATGGATGAAACGGAAAAACACGGACATAAAAAAATAAAATTATGCGTGTCGGGGGCGGCCGAGACGGGGCATTGTGGGCCGGACGCCATGGATAAAGCCAAAGAACTGGGTAGGGAAATCGTCCGCCAAGGCGCGGTTTTGGTGACCGGTGCCACAACTGGTTTTCCAATGTGGTCTTCTATGGGCGCTAAAGAGGTTGGCGGAATTTCCGTCGGACTTTCGCCGGCCGCCACCGAGAAGGAACATATTGAAGTTTATCGTCTCCCGATGGATTATATGGATTTGATAATTTACACGGGCTTTGGTTTTCAAATGCGCGATATTCTGCTTACGCGTTCGTCTGATGCCATTCTTCTTGGTTGTGGGCGTATTGGAACAATTCATGAGTTCACTGTGGCTTTTGAAGACAGAAGGCCTATTGGTATCTTAGAAGGTTCTTGGGATACGGCTGAAACTTTTAAAACTATTTTAGAACGCGGGCACCGCGAAAACCCATATATAATTTTTGATTCTGACCCCAAACGTTTAGTCACGCGGGTGATTGAAATGGTTAAAAAACGCAAGGTTGCAGAACTTGACTTGGCAAAAAAATAAATTAAGTTTTAAGCGCCTTTCACCAACCGCGCGAACGATTCCGGATGATGTTCGGCCATTTGGGCCAAAACTTTACGGTCTAGGGCAATACCTTTTTTCTTTAATGCGTTTATAAATCTGCTGTAAGACAGGTCGTTCCCTTTCCCCGAGGGGAACCCTCGGGGAAGTTGGTTGTCTCACTAAAATCTTCTATCATCGCGCTGTAATCAATGATATTTTTTATTTGAACTGGAAATGGTTTCGGATTTATTATCCTGTAATTTCTAGATAAATATTCTTGTAAACTTGAATATGAATACTCAGCTATAAATTTTTTTAGATTATTAAAAAAACTTTTTGATTGCGTTTTCCATTCAGAATTTTTTAATTTTGCCGGATTTAGATGCACATATACATAAATATATCTTAAATATATATCATCATTTATATGTTGTGATTTAAATACTCCTTGGAATAATGCGCCCACCCGATCATTTTTTTTATTAAAATACATAGAATATCCAGTTTGAAGTTTTAACATAAATTTTGATATACCCCCATCTACAAGGGGGGTAAGAAGTAAATGAAAATGATTTGGCATCAGGCAATACGCACCTATAGCAACCAGTGGTCTACCTCGATCTTTTCCAAAAACTTCTTCAATGAAATTTAAACTCCCATAATCTTTCATGTGTAAGGATTTGTCGCCGTTTGCAATATAAAGCAATACTAAAAATCTTTTATAATCAGAAATATTTTGAAATATTATTCGCTTTTCTACTCCTCGATTATAGATATGGTAAAATTCGCCTTTTTCAAAATTTACTTTTCTTTCCATGTCGGCATTATATCACCTCCCCGAGGGTTCCCCTCGGGGTGTGGATAAGTTATTTGACGGGCAGAGAGAGAGAGAGTACCATGAAAGCGTTATGAAAATAAAAATAGAGGACAGGGTGGAAAGTATAGAAAACAAAAAAGAAATCGAGGATGCTATGTATTTACTTAGTAGGATGTATGAAAATTATGAAATTTTTAAAAGCACTAATTTAGAATTAACGGAACAACAGAAAACGGGGACCAAAGAATTTTTTAATGATTCCGCCTTTAATAAACCTCCTTTTTCTACCGACAAAAGAGGTGTTATAGATAAAGAAAGTATTGCAAAAACCAGAAAAACGATTAATGCAATGCTTGATAAGTGGGAATTAAAAGTAAATTAAACCGCATCCACCCCCGAGGGTTCCCCTCGGGGGTGGATGTTCTCGAAGTGAGTAAAGTGTTTTTTATTCAACTCGCGCGACTATTCTAGAGAAAGTTTCGGGGTAATGTTCGGCTAAATGCGCGAGAATTTTTCTATCGAGTCCTACTTGTTTCTTTTTTAGCGCGTCCATAAACCGGCTGTAAGAAAAGCCGTGAGCGCGCGCGGCGGCGTTTATTTTGACTTGCCACATTCTTCGAAAATCGCCCTTTTTATCGCGCCGGTGCGCGAAAGCGTGCGCGCCGGCATGCGCGATGGCCTCGCGCGCCGCGCGCTCTTTTTTACCGCGTGCGTGGCGATATCCTTTGGTTTGCGCCAAAACTTTATGCCGTCTCCTTAATGAAGTTGTACCCCGTTTTATTCTTGACATATTTTTTAATTAAGTAAAAACAAGGCCTTAGTTTTATTACTAAAATGAAGTGGCACATTACGTTTTCCGCGCAATTGTTTAACCCGCGTTTGCTTGGCGTTAAAATGATTGAAGCCAGCTCGGCGCGCCATAATTTTACCCGTGCGGGTAATCTTTAATCTTTTTGAAAATGATTTGTTGGTTTTTATCATGCTTTTTCTAAAGTTATCATAAACCCTTTTGGTATTTTTTTCACTGGTTCCGCTATTTTATATTTTTCGCTTATTAATTTCAATAAACGTTCCAAACGTCCGATTAAAAACTTTTCGTCCATATATTTAGCTCGTCCGGAAAGGTAAAGTTCGGCTTTTATGCGATGTCCCTCTTTTATCCAATTTGAGGCCATCTTGGCTTTAACGCCGAGGTCATGCTCGCTTGTGCCGATTTTTACTTGCACGGACTTGGTCTCGCTTACTCCGCCCGCCGACTTCACTTTTTTTAATTTTTTGTTTTGGGTATATTGGAACTTTCCATATTCCATTATTTTCCCAACCGGTGGCACAGAAGTAGCCGAAATCTCTATTAAATCCAAACCCTGTGCTTGCGCCAGCTTTAACGCTTCTGAGAGCTTAAGAACGCCCAAATTCTTACCGTCAGAGTCTATAATCCGAAGTTCAATGGCTCTTATTTGGTTGTTTATTCTTTCTCTCAAGATTAGCGGATGAAGTTATATTATTTCATTACTTGGCTAAAGTCAACAGTCCCGTCAATTACGCCCATATTGACAGCATTTTTGTATTTGCTACAATTGCTCTTAATACGCCTTTCGAGCGTTTTTATATTATAAATTTAATTTTAAACTAATATGGCAGAAGCATTTAAACGTGACAAGCCGCACATGAACGTAGGTACCATTGGGCACGTAGACCATGGTAAGACCACGCTCACCGCGGCCATTCTAAAGATTCTTGATCTTAATAAGGATAAGGGTTACGGTTCGCGCGTCGAGGCCGTTGACCAGATTGACAACGCGCCCGAGGAAAAAGCGCGCGGTATTACTATTGCTCTTCATCATTCAGAATACTGGTCGCCTAACCGCCATTACGCGCACGTGGACGCGCCCGGTCACGCCGACTATATTAAAAATATGATTACTGGCGCCGCCCAGATGGATGGCGCGGTCATTGTGGTAGCCGCGACCGATGGCGTTATGCCCCAAACACGCGAGCACATACTGTTGGCGCGCCAGGTTGGTGTGCCTAAAATTGTCGTCTTTCTAAACAAGTGTGATATGGTTGACGATCCCGAACTTATTGATCTGGTGGAAGAGGAAGTGCGCGAACTACTTACAAAATATGGTTTTGATGGTAAAGCCACGCCGGTTATACGCGGTTCAGGTCTAAAGGCTTTGGATGCCAAATCCGTTGATGATGAGTGGGCTAAGAAAATTGTTGATCTTATAGATGCCTTAGATTCTTTCATACCCCTACCAGAGCGCGATATTTCCAAACCATTCCTGATGCCGGTGGAAGACATATTTTCCATTGAAGGTCGCGGTACGGTTGTAACCGGTCGCATTGAACGCGGAGTCGTGAAGGTTGGTGAGGAAGTTGAAATCGTCGGTTTACGGCCGACGGCCAAAACCACTGTCACTGGTATTGAAATGTTTAATAAATCTTTAAACGAAGGTATGGCCGGCGACAACGCGGGTGTGCTTTTGCGCGGTACAAAGAAAGAGGATATCGAGCGCGGACAAGTTCTAGCTAAACCCGGCACGGTTACTCCCCATACTGAATTTTCAGCCGAGGTTTATGTTTTAAAGAAAGAAGAAGGTGGTCGGCATACGCCTTTCTTAAATGGCTACAAACCGCAGTTTTATCTGCGCACGACTGATGTAACTGGAGAAGTTACGCTTCCGCAAGGCACCGAAATGGTTATGCCCGGAGATACGGTTAATCTCTCCGTAAAATTGGTTGCCCCTGTGGCGGTTGAAGAAAAACAACGTTTTGCTATTCGTGAAGGCGGCAAAACCGTGGGCGCTGGTGTAATCACAAGCATCTCAAAATAATTCATGACCCCCGCTTCTTCTACCAAAAAAAGTCTGTCTAAGTCCCACACTGTTCATTCAGGGAAAAGTCGAACTGTAAAAAAGTCTAAGAGTCCGGCTTTAAAAACTAAGGCCGCTCCTTTAACAAAAAAAGTTGAAACGCCGATTAAACTGCGCATAAGAGTGCGGGCTTATGAAAATAAGATATTAGATGCTTCAGTAAGAAAAATTGTCGATACGGCTGCGCGGCATGATGTGGATATTACCGGTCCCGTGCCTCTGCCGACTGAAATAAAAAAATACACAGTCAATCGTTCGCCCTTTGTTTATAAAAATGCGCGGGAACAATTTGAAATTCGCGTACATCGACGCTTGATAGATATTTTAAATCCAACGCCTAAAGCTATTGAGGCGCTTACTAATTTAAGTCTGCCTTCAGGTGTGGACATTGAAGTTAAAATGCTTTAGAAATTAAAGAGTGTTTATGAAATTTATATCGGGAACAAAAGAAAAGATGACCCAGTACTTTGATAGTACAGGGAAGGCGCGTCCGGCGACTTTAGTCAAAACATCAGAGGATGTTTCTGTTTTTGCGCCCGGTGATTTAGTAAAAGTTTCCGGTATTTCCAAAGGCAAGGGTTTTCAGGGCGTGGTCAAGCGCCATGGTTTTAAGGGCGGTCCGCGCACGCACGGGCAAAAACATTCCGAGCGCGAACCGGGTTCTATTGGAGGCGGTTTGCGCACGCGCGTGCCTAAAGGTATGCGTATGGCTGGTCGTATGGGAGGTGAACGAGTCACTGTTCTTAATTTAGAAATTTTAGCCGTGGCCGCGGAAAATAAAGAAATTTTAATCGGTGGCGCCGTGCCCGGTCGGCGGGGAACAAAACTAGAAATCAGGGCATAATATATATGCAAGCATTAATTTACAATCAAGAAGGAAAAGAAACAGGCAAGATTGAGTTGCCGAAGGAGATTTTTGGCTTACCTAATAATACCGATTTAATTCATCAGGTTGCGGTTTCTATGTCTGCCAATCGTCGCGCTGGCACTGCCCATACCAAATTTCGCGGCGAAGTGCGCGGTGGCGGACGCAAGCCATGGAAACAAAAAGGTACTGGCCGCGCGCGTCACGGTTCAAGCCGGAGTCCTATCTGGATCGGCGGAGGTGTGACTCATGGTCCGCGCGTGGAGCGCATCTGGAAGAAAAAAATTAATCGCAAAATGGCCGCCAAGGCGCTTTTGACGGCGCTCTCGGGAAAGTTTCGCGCTGGTGAAATTTTATGGCTTAAAGAACTTTCCGTGTCTGGCGGTAAAACTAAATTGATGCAAACGGTTCTGGTAAATTTAGCCCGGGCCTTAAATTGGCCACGCTTGGTTTCGTCAAAAAAACCGCAGACATTCATTGTTTTACCGGAAAAAAATACCGAGATTTTGCGCGCGACGCGTAATTTATTGGTAGCCGAGTCTATGTTGGTTGCCAACCTTAACGTTTTAGATGTGCTCAATCGCAAGTATCTTATTTTTGTAAATCCCGAAAAGATTCTGACACTTTTAAATAGCAAGCTCCGACGCTCAAATAAGGTCGGAGTCCCGACTAAAACGTCGGGAAAATAATAATATGGTTGACAAACGGAAAAAAACAAAAGAAAAATTTTCATTAATTCAGCGCGTTACTGAAAAAGCCACGACTGAAGAAGCGCACGGCGTTTACACTTTTACACTTTCTGGTTTGGCTAATAAAAAAGAAATTGCCGCCCGTGTACGGCAGGATTTCAAAGTAACTCCAATCAAGATTCATATCGTTAATCTTCCCAAAAAATCTGTGACCATTATGGGTCGTCGTGGTACTCGTGGTGGCGCCGTAAAAGCCCTTGTTTATTTAAAACAGGGTGATAAAATAACCCACTCTGTTCCAATTAAGAAATAATCTATGAAAATATACAAACCTACAACTCCCGGGCGGCGTGGAATGACTGGCATAAATTGGCGAGAAGTTTTAACCGCGCGTAAACCACACAAATCTTTAACCAGCGGTTTTCAGCGAGCCGTTGGCCGTAATAATTATGGCCGTATTACCGTGCGTCACAAAGGCGGTGGAGCCAAGCGTTTATGGCGTGAAGTGGATTTTCGTTATAACAAAAAAAATATTCCCGCGCGTATTGAAAGCGTGGAATATGATCCTAATCGCACCGCCCTTATTAGCCTCGCGCTTTATGCTGACGGAGAGCGACGCTATGTCCTTTTACCTAAAAATTCGCGCGCCGGTGACACTTTCATTGTAGGCGAAACAGCTCCGCTTAAACCTGGTAATCGTTTACCGCTTAATTCTGTTCCGGTGGGTACTTCTGTATATAATGTTGAACTTAAACCCGGTGGTGGCGCTAAACTCGGACGTTCAGCTGGAACTTTTGTTCAAGTTGTTGCCAATGAAGGCGGTTATACTCACCTTAAATTATCTTCAGGAGAAATACGCAAAGTTTCCGCTACTTGCTATGCTTCTATCGGCCAAGTAGGCAATGAAGAGCATCATTTAATTAATATAGGTAAAGCTGGACGTTCACGCCATATGGGTATTCGTCCTACCGTGCGCGGTTCGGCTATGAATCCAGTGGATCATCCTTATGGTGGTGGTGAAGGTCGGCAGGGTCGCGGTACGCGTCGGCCTAAAACTATGTGGGGTAAAGTTACCGGCGGTCGTAAAACTCGTCGGCCTAAAAAGTATTCCAATACTTTCATTCTTTCCCGTCGCTTTACATAATTTCTTTTTTCTGTATTATTTGTCTAAGTATATGATGGAAACAAATCAGCAGTCTCAACAGAACGATTCCCATGTTTATGAACTGGCTTTTTTTCTTATGCCGACCATAGGCGAGGAAAATTTACCAACCGTTTTTGGCGATCTTAAAAACATGCTCTCTAAGTCCGGCGCCGTTTTTATTTCCGAAGATTTTCCTAAACTCTTACCACTGGCTTATTCCATAGACAAAATTATTGAACATAAACGTCAGGTCTTTAATACGGCTTTTTTGGGTTGGGTTAAATTTGAAATTGAATCAGGGCATTTACTTAATTTAAAAGAAGAGTTGAAACATTCTGTTAATTTGATGCGCTTTATAATTGTGTGTACCGTGCGTGAAAGCACGCTGGCCCCGCGCCGTTTACATGCTTCGCGCCGCCGTTCGGCTCCGGATAAAGTTAGACCAGCCGAACCTGCTATACCGATTGACGAAGAAGCGGTGGATAAAAAAATTGAAGAATTAGTAACAGATTAATTTTTAATAATATGAATTTAAACAAAGCTTTCATTATAGGAAATCTGACACGCGATCCCGAATTAAAATCTTTACCTTCCGGTATCAAGGTTACGAGTTTTTCCGTAGCCACTAATCGGGTTTGGAAAAATAAAGAAGGCGTGCGCCAAGAAGGCACGGAATTTCACAATATCGTAACTTTCGGCCGACAGGCCGAGATTGCCTCCCAGTTTCTACGCAAGGGTGGTTCGGTTATGATTGAAGGCCGTATTCAGACACGTAATTGGGAAGCCAAAGACGGCAGTGGGAAGCGTTACCGTACCGAGATTGTAGCCGAGCGTTTACAGCTTGGTCCGCGACAGGGCGGGGGAGGAGGTGGAAGTTTTTCATCGGATAAAAGTAGCAAACCGGCTAAACCCGCTGAAGAGCTTGAAACTATAGAGTATCCGTCGGAAGAAAGTAATCCTGAAGACATCCCATTTTAAATTTTTAATTATGGCCAAACAAGATTTTTTTTCTTCAAATAATATCAAGCATATCGATTATAAAGATGTGGATATTTTGAAGCGTTTTATTGACGCCAATGGACGCATTATCCCGCGTCGCCGGACCGGCGTTTCCTCTAAAAATCAGCGCAAACTCGCGATGGCCATCAAACGCGCCCGCTTTATGAGTCTTCTGCCCTATGTCGCCAAGTAACTTTTATACCCTCTCCGTGTATTCGCCGGTTTGGGTGTTGACACGAACAGTATCACCAGCGTTGATAAAAAGAGGGGCGGTAATGATAGCGCCGGTTTCGAGGGTGACAGGTTTTCCGCCACCCGAGGCCGTGTCGCCCTTAATGCCGGGTGGCGCTTCGGTTACTTTAAAATCAACCTTGATTGGCAAGCGGACACTAACTATTTTAGGTTCTGTGTTTTCGTTCAAAACAAAAGTAAGTAAATCCGCTGTCATATTTTCTTTTAAAAATTTTCCACTCGCGCCTACAACCTCTTCTTTCAACGCAAAACGTTTACTCGGGTTATTTTCTTCACAAAACCAGAACTCACCTTTATTCTTGTAAAGATATTTTATCGCGCGTGAGTTGATCTCGGCCTCATCTACTTTTTCAGAAACATGAAAAGCCACTTCAGCTATTCGTCCGGTCAGCAGATTTTTTAATTTAGTTTGATTAACCGGCTTTCTCTGCTGTTTTCTAAATACATGCGAAGTAAGCACCCCATAAGGTTCGTTTTCATAAAGAATCACCTTGCCCTCTTTTATTTCATTATATTCAAGCATTTTTCTTATTTTTTATCTTTAAAACCGACTCTAACTATTCTATTGAATTTTTCCCCGCGGTCAAATTCATTTCTGAATTTTTCAAAACTGGCGCTGGCGGGAGAAAAAAGCACCAGACCGTTTTTAAGTTTACGCACAGCCCTGATTATTTTTTGTAGGGAATCAAAAATAGCCATTTTTTTATTTTTTAAATAGCCATTTTTTCGGAGTTCAATTATAAGTTTTTTTGTCGCACTGCCGTTAAATAAAAATAATCGTCTAAGTGGTATTGTGCGGGCGATTTCTCGTGCCAATTCTCCAAAATCTAATTTTTTATCAGTACCACCGCAGATTAAAACTAAATTTGGCAGTTTACCAAAGCTTTTAAGGGCCGCCAACGTCGCGTCTGGACTGGTCGCGGCTGAATCGTTGATCACAGTCCAATGCCGGTTGCGTAGAACCTCCTCTTGTCGAAAGGGGATAGACGGCAAGCTTCGCGCCCGTTTGAAAATATTTTTCCAACTGGAGCCATATAGGCGCGCCGCTAAGGCGGCGCGTAGAAAATTCACGAGTGAAATTTCCGGAAGATTGGGCGTTTGCCCGATCTTCCGTGTGTAACCGTGTTCTTGGAAAAAGATTTTATTCTCACATACAAAAATACCGGCCCGATTGCGGGGCAGAGGAAGAAGAGAAAAGAAATAAATACAAGCCCGCGGTTTTAAAGATAAGAATTTTTTTGTATAAGGGTCATCAGCATTTAAAATTAGAAAATCCCGATTGGTTTGGTTTTTTAAAATGCGCGCCTTTATTTTGAAATAATTAGATAGCGTGCCATAACGATTGAGGTGGTCGTTGGAAAAGTTGGTAATTATGGCGATGTGAGGCGGGGGATTGGGCGCGCTAAATTCCAGCTGGAAAGAAGAAAGTTCTAAAACAAAAGGCCCGCCCGCGCGAGCAGATTTGCCGGTTTTTTTCAGAATTTCTAGCGGATTATGCCCGGGTATATTACCACCTAGTATTGATTTAGGAAGAAGATAATTGGTCCATGTGGCGGTCGTGGTTTTACCTCGTGTGCCGGTGATGCCTATGTATTTTATTTTTTTATTAACAGGATGTTCTAGAAAAAGTTTTAAATCATTTACAATTTCCTTTTTCAATTTAATGGCTAATTTAACCCAAGGACTATTAAAAGGCACACCGGCGTTAAAAACAATCAAGTCATTTTTTTTAAAATCTTCCATACGATGACGACCAAAAACAAAATTAACTTTCTG
>MFVN01000013.1:7666-8646 GCA_001786095.1 Candidatus Nomurabacteria bacterium RIFCSPLOWO2_02_FULL_42_17 | reverse complement strand
AGATGCCAAATGATTAACGTCGGCGTCGCCACAATACGGGCAGTTACTTTTTTTAGGGCGGGGTTCATTCATATTTATTTATAGTATATATGAAAACAAAGAAACGGCTTGCGCCGCTTCTTTGAAATCGACTTGCATCGATCTTAGTGGCTTCCGAGCATAATAGTTTTGTCCATTGCTCATAATGCCGACCGTATTTATTGTATCACATGTTGAGAAAAGAGAGGGATTGCGCAAGTACTATCATTGTGTGTTATTATAAGGGTATTATTAGTTTATTTTTAAAAAATATATGGATATAAATCAAATAAAACGTGAAGTAACTTGGTATACGGATGAAATTCGAGCGAATGAACGAGATTTTGAGCAAGCAAAAAATAAAGCTCGGGAGTTAGAAGGTAAAATTCGCGATAATAGACAAAAACTCGAGCAGTTTAAGCGTGATCTTTCTAATGCTGAATATGCTGAACAACAAAAAAAATCTTCAAATAGGTAGAAAATTTTAATGAATTCAAATAAAAAAGCAAAAAAGGAGGCAAGGCCTCCCTCTTGCGTAAATTATGGTATAATAAAAAGCATATTAGGGATAATTTTTTTGATGTCGCTTTAATGTGCCAAGGCGCAGGCGATTATTTTTTTCGCTCCGGCTTGCCGGAGCGCCCGGCGCGCTTCGCGCGCCGTCGCGCCGGTGGTCGTTACGTCGTCTATAATCACGACATTGCGTCCGCGCACGCTTTCCGGATTTTTGACGACAAAACAGTCTTTTAAATTTTTTAGACGCGCGTCGCGCGTCTTTATCTTGGCCTGCGGTTCGGTTTCGCGGATTTTTTCCAGCGCCGGACAGTATTCTTTTTTTAATTCGGTTGCCACCACGCGCGCTAAAAGTTCAGCCTGATTGAAACCGCGCTCCCGCCTTCGGCGGGACGAAATAGGCACCGGCACCAAAATTGGCGCGCGAAAATTTTCCATAGTTTCCAATT
>MFVN01000013.1:288-7657 GCA_001786095.1 Candidatus Nomurabacteria bacterium RIFCSPLOWO2_02_FULL_42_17 | reverse complement strand
CTTCGGCTAGCTGTTCAGCCAGCAGACTGCCCAGGGCGCGCGCCAAGTCGGTCCGTCCGCGGTATTTTAAAAGCCACACCGCGCGTCGCGCTAGCTTATGTTGATAAGAAAAAACCGCGTGTATCCATTCATCTTCGGGCGGTTCGGCTGATGGCAGGGTTGTCGCGCATTTTCGGCATAAATACGCGCCTTCGGCGCGACAACGCAGACAGCGCGCCGGAAAAAGAAAATCCAAAACTATGTTCCATAAACCCATATATGCTATAATTTAACACATATGAACAACCCTTTGCGGTCTTTATCTAATATTTTCAAAAAGAAAGAAGACGATTTTGTCGGATTGGATATCGGGACTTCAGCCATCAAGGCCGTACAATTAAAAAGAAAAGGCGGTAAAGCTGTGTTGGAAACTTACGGTTCAGTGGCCTTGGGGCCCTACGCTTCCGCCGATGTGGGCGCGCTGACTAATTTAGAAAACACGACTCTCGGGCAAGCTATTTCTGATCTTTTACGCGAATCTAATGTCACCACCAAGACCGCGGCCATTTCCATACCTTCGGCTTCCAGTTTGGTTACGGTTATCAAGTTACCCCACACGGTTTCCGAAAAACAATTTTCTTCCGTTGTCCCTTTGGAGGCGCGCAAATACATTCCTTTGCCGATTTCAGAAGTTTCGCTTGATTGGTGGCCCATGCCACGCCGAGAAACCACCGAAGAATCCGCTTTGGCTCCGCACGAAATTCTTGTTACGGCCGTGCATAATGAAATACTTTCCAGATATCGCGAATTGGCCAAGGCCGCCTCCTTGCGCGCCGATTTTTTGGAAATTGAAATTTTTAGCAACGTGCGTTCTATTTTCGGACAGGAATTAGGTTCGGTTCTTGTAATTGACTGGGGCGCTTCCAAAACGCGGGCGGTCGTGTTCAAACACGGGAACGTTAAAAGTTTTCATATCATAAACCGCGGGGCGGTTGATTTGACGAACAACCTGATGCATTCCATGTCTATGGATTTTAAAAAGGCCGAAGAGATTAAGCACACAGTCGGTCTTTTAGGCACGGGCGCGAATCGAGCCGTATCCGATATTTTGCGTCCGGGCGTGGATTACATTCTTTCCGAGGTTGCCGGCGTAGTTTTCAATTACGGAAAACAGTATAATGAAACTGTGAATAAAGTCGTGCTCACCGGTGGCGGAGCTCTTTTGAAAGGTTTACAGGAACATGTTGCCGAACGTTTGCGAACCGAGGTCTCCCTGGCTGATCCGTTCGCTAAAACCGAAAATCCGATCTTTTTGTCGGAAACTTTACGTTCCGCCGGCCCGGAGTTCTCGATTGCCACAGGTCTAGCTTTAAGAAAACTTAAAGAGGGAGTATAATATATCAAATGGAAAAGGAATTCCAAACTTCTTTTATGCCTAAAAAGCCGGCCGTTGAGGAAAGAGTCAGGCCGGAACGTTCTATCGGCCTACTAACACTGGTTTCTATAATTGTTTTCTTTGTTTCCTTGCTCATAGCCGGAGGTCTTTATGGGTATAAAATTATGCTTGTCAAAAATGTCGCCGGTTTGAAATCCGATCTTGATCGCGCCAAGGCGGCCTTTGAACCATCGGTTCTTAACAACATCCAGAAATTGGAGAAAAAAATAAACGCCTCCAAAGAAATTCTTTCCAACCATGTTTTAATTTCGCCTGTTTTTGACATACTTTCGCAGACTACTTTAAAGACAGTGCGTTACACGAAATTTTCTTACGTTCCCGCGCAGGGTAAGTATAATATCCTGCTTTCCGGCCAAGCCCGCAGTTATCGTTCGGTTGCTTCGCAGGCCGATGTTTTGGGCAAAGATAAAAATATTTCCAATCCGATTTTTTCCAATCTCAAACTAGATAATCTAGGAAATGTTAATTTTGACTTGTCGTTTTCCGTCGATCAATCAATCTTAACCCTTCAACAATAAGATGACACGTCTTTTCTTGCCAATAATTTTAATCGGAGCGGCCATCGGACTTTTCGCGGTTTTTACTGATTCTCTTTACGGCGAAGTCAAAGAACTTTCAATCGAGCAAGATAATTACAATACCGCTCTTTCCAATTCCAAACAGATACTTAAGGAACGCGACGCGCTGGTGGAAAAATATAATAATTTTTCCGAAGTTGACAAGGAAAAGTTAAACAAACTTCTGCCCGATAATGTGGATAATATACGTCTTATTATTGAACTTGAAACACTGGGATTGCGCGACGGCATGGTGCTCAAGGATGTGAAGGTGGAAAGCGCGTCCGGCGGAAAAACGCAAGATTTATCCGGTGAAGAAGAGGAATTTGTCGAAAATTTACCTAGCGAATCCAAGCGGGATTACAGCAGTATGGATATTTCTTTCAGTATGGACGGAACTTATCAAAGTTTTCTTAAATTTATAAGTGATTTAGATAAAAGTTTACGTATGGTTGACGTGCAATCCATCGCTTTTTCTTCTTCGTCCGAAAAAGAATCAGCCGGCGCGGTTTATTCTTTTGATTTTAAAATAAGAACTTATTGGCTAAAGAATTAATATGACCATGAAACCAAAACTAAAAAGCATCCTGATATTCGTAGCTGTTTTAGTTGTGGTGATTTTGGTGTATGTTTTTGTTTTTCAACGTCCGAGTTCGGAAGACGCGACGCTTGTGCCGGTTGGCAGTCCTGTTTCTGGCGGGACAGGCGCGCAGTCTTCTCCGGCGGTTTCATTATTAGGCGAAGTGCCCGGCGATTCAGTCAGCAGAGAGTTTTTAAACCTTTTACTTAATATTCGTGGCATACGTTTGGACGCCGAAGATGTGTTTTCCAATCCGATTTTTGGATCTTTAATGGATTTTACGATTACTTTAGTTCAAGACAGCACTGAAGGTCGCTCTAATCCTTTTGCCCCCATCGGTTCGGATTTTCAGGTCTCTTCGTCTGCTCCCCAAGATTCTTCTGATGAAGATTTTACGCTATGAATTTTCTCGAAGAACTGGTTAAACAAGGGCTGATATCTCGAGATAAAATCGCGGAAATTAGGCGTCGCGCGCGCGACCAGTTTAGCGGGAACATTGATTCCGCGCTTTTGGAAATAGGCGTTTCGGAAAAGGCCTTAATAGAAGCCAAGAGCCGGTTTTATAACATTCCATTTAAGGAAGTTGACCGTAAAAGCGTTTCTTTTGATTTGTTAAAAAACATTCCTGAAGAATCCGTTTCTCATTATCAATTCGCCCCTATAGGTTTTACCGACGGAGTTCTGGAAGTCGGTCTTACTGATCCGGAAAACATAAAAGCCATGGACGCTTTGCAGTTTATATCCACCAAACTTAATCTTCCGTTCAAAATTTTTCTTATTTCCCAATCCGATTTTGATTTCATATTAAGCAATTACAAAGGAATGAGCACACAAGTTGGCCAAGCCGTGTCTGATATTGAAGCCAACTTAAGTTCTGCCGGTGATGCTCTGCCCGTTACACCTAAGACGGGGGAGTCGATTATTGAAGACGCGCCAATTATTAAAATTGTGGATGTGGCCATTCGTCACGCCTTGGAAGGGCGCGCTTCGGACATACACATAGAACCCACCGACGACAAAGTTAAAGTTCGTTTTCGTGTGGATGGTCTTTTATCCACAACTCTTCTTTTACCACCTAATGTTTTAGACGGTATTGTAGCCCGCATAAAAATATTGACGCGCTTGCGTCTGGATGAAAAAAGAAAACCGCAGGATGGCAGTTTTTCACAGAAGGTGGATGGCCGAAAAATTGATTTTCGCGTATCCACTTTTCCTACTTATTACGGGGAAAAAGTTGTTATACGTATTCTTGATCCAGAGCAGGGAGTTAAAACACTTGATGCTTTAGGTTTTTCTCCTGAACACATAAAATTAATCAAAGAAGGAGCGCATCGTCCCTACGGGCTTATATTACTGACCGGTCCGACGGGATCTGGTAAGACCACAACTCTTTACGCGATGTTGAACGAGCTGGATCGCGAAAAATATAACGTGGTGTCATTGGAAGATCCGGTTGAGTATCGGATAAAAGGCGTTAATCAATCTCAGGTTATGCCAGAAATTGGTTATAATTTTGCTTCCGGATTACGTTCTATATTGCGCCAAGATCCCGATATTATTATGGTTGGTGAAATTCGCGACAAGGAAACCGCCCAGCTGGCTATTCAGGCGGCGCTTACCGGACATCTGGTTTTTTCTACCTTGCACACCAATAACGCGATCGGAGTTGTCCCGCGTTTGGTGGATATGGGTATTGATCCTTATCTTATTGCTCCAACTTTAAATTTAGTTATTGCTCAACGATTAGTACGCATGGCCTGTCCTTCAGCTCGCCAAAAAAAGCCCATGAACCCCAGCATACGCGCTTGGCTGGAAAAACAATTCAATGACCTGCCGGCGGGCATTAAAACTTCCATAAAAATTCCGGCGGAAATGTATGAAATTACTTCATCACCCGACTGTCCTTCGGGCACACGCGGACGTATTGGAGCTTTTGAAATATTCTCGGTTGATCAAAAAATACAAAATGTGATTTTAGCCAATCCAGTTGAATTGGAAATTTATAAGGTCGCCCGCGCGCAAGGCATGTTGACTATGCAGGAGGATGCCGCTATAAAGGCCCTGCGCGGAGATATCCCCTGGAGCGAAGTTTACGACCTAGGCGTGGCGGATATGCTATAATAAAAATATGGATCCAAACAACAAACCAAAAATTTTTATAATCGACGATGACAGTTTTCTGTTGGATATGTACGCACTCAAATTCAGTCAGTCTGGTTTTGACGTGGAAACCGCTTCCAACGCGATGATTGCGTTGGAAAAGTTGCGTGGCGGGCTCAAAACTGATGTAATGTTGTTGGATATAATTATGCCCGAGATGGATGGTTTTCAACTTTTAGAACAGGCTGGTCCAGCCGGACTCTTAAAAAACATATTGGTTGTGACGCTTTCTAATCGTGGTCAGCAGTCAGACATTGAGCATGGAAAAAAACTAGGCGCGCAGGATTATATTGTTAAGGCGACCTTCACGCCCACTGAGGTGGTTACTAGGGTTAAAAGTTTGTTATCCGCGAAAAAACCAGTTTAATTTACTATGAATCCTAAAGACATTATAGAAGAATTAATATCCATCGTTATTCGCGAGGGTGGTTCTGATTTGCATATTTCGTCCGGCCGTCATCCGTCCATACGCGTGTCCAGTCAGCTTCTTTTTCTGGAGAATCAAGCGATTCTTTCCAATGATGACATGCTTAAAATTTTAAAGCAGGTTTTGGGACAGGAAAGAACCGATCGTTTTCTTAAAGATCAAGAGGCGGATTTTTCTTGGAGTTCAGCCAGCGGAATGCGCTTGCGCGGTAACGCTTTTGTTCATAAGGGCAGTCTGGCTATGGCTTTTCGCCTGATTCCCAAAGTACGCACTTTGGCCGAGCTTAATCTTCCGCCGGCATTGGAAATTTTTGCTCGGAAAAAACAAGGATTTTTTCTGGTAGTGGGTCCTGTGGGGCACGGCAAGTCCACAACCCTAGCCGCTATGGTTGATATGATTAACCGCGAGCGCACCGAGCATATAATTACTATTGAAGATCCGATTGAATATATTTTTGATCCCGACAAGTCTATTATTGACCAGCGCGAGGTGGGTATAGACACGCGCGATTTTGAATCAGCCCTACAGTCGTCTTTTCGGCAGGACGTGAATGTCATAATGATAGGCGAAATGAGAAGTCCGGCCACAATGGCTGCGGCCGTGACGGCCGCGGAAACGGGACATTTGGTTTTGTCCACACTTCACACCAATAACGCTTCCCAGACCATTGACCGTATTATTGATTCTTTTCCGTCGGGTCAGCAGGATCAGATACGCATACAGCTGGCCGGTTCTCTGCTCGGAATTTTTTCGCAACGTTTGGTTCCGCGCGCGGTGGGTGGTTTGGTGCCGGCCTATGAGCTTCTGGTAAACAACAACGCGGTATCAAACCTTATTCGCGAACGGCGCACGCATGAGATTGATGTGGTTATTGAAACTGGTTTTGAATTGGGTATGGTGGATATGAACCGCTCTTTGTTGGAACTTATGCGCAAGGGCGATGTTACTATGGAAAATGCCATGCTCCATTCCTTAAATCCCAAAGCCTTGGAAAAATTTTCATAAAATATGCTTTTCTACTACAAAGCTTTAAGTGAAAAAGGCGAGAAAAAAGAAGGCACGGTTAATGCCATTAATAAGGATTTGGCGGTGAACGCCCTTCAGCGAAGGGGGCTTATTGTTGTGTCCTTAAGGGAGGAAGAAGAAAAGACAATGTTGAAAATGGCGATTTTTGAGAAAGTTTCGCTTAGGGACGTGGTTATGCTTTCGCGCCAAATCTCCACTCTTTTTGAGGCTGAAATTTCTCCACTCCGGGCTTTTTCTCTAATGGCGGCCAATGTCGAGAATCCGCTTTTGCGCCGAAAACTGGAGCAAGTTACGGACGACCTACAGGCCGGTTTTTCCATTTCCAATTGTTTAGCCAAGCATCCGGAAATTTTTTCGGAGTTTTACGTTGGTATGGTTAAAGCCGGCGAGGAGTCCGGCAAACTGAATCAAATTTTTAGTTTCTTGGCCGATCATATGGATCGCCAGTACGAAATCACTTCCAAAACCAAGAACGCGCTGATTTACCCGATTTTCGTGGTTTTCATTTTCTTCGCCGTTATGATAATGATGTTCACGATGGTAATCCCCAAAATGACGGAAATTATTCAGGAATCCGGACAAGCAGTGCCGTTTTTCACGCGCGTGGTTATCGGTTTAAGCGGATTCTTTGTAAATTACGGAATTTTTCTACTGATTCTGGTAATCTTGGGCGGATTTGCCTTGTTTTATTTCGGCCGAGGACAGGCCGGTAAAGTTTATTTTGACCGGCTTAAAATTACTACGCCGGTTGTCAAAAATCTTTTCCGTAATATGTATCTGTCGCGCATCGCCGATAACTTAAACACCTTGCTTTCGTCCGGTGTGCCGGTCATACGGGCGCTGGAAATCACGGCTAATGTTATCGGCAATCGCCTTTATACCGCCATCTTGCAGGACGCTATGAACGCGGTCAAGGCCGGCAGTTCCATATCCGACGCTTTGGCGCGACATGAGGAAATTCCCTCCATAATGTCTCAAATGATTAAGGTTGGGGAAGAAACCGGCGCGCTGACTTCTATTTTGAAAACGGTTTCCAATTTTTATCGCCGAGAAGTGGAACACGCCGTAAATACGCTCATCAGTTTCATAGAACCGATATTGATAATCTTTCTGGGGGTAGGGGTGGCGATTCTGGTGGCCGCAATTTTGGTGCCTATCTATCAAATCACGATTTCGGTGGGGCA
>MFVN01000013.1:0-276 GCA_001786095.1 Candidatus Nomurabacteria bacterium RIFCSPLOWO2_02_FULL_42_17 | reverse complement strand
TAGTAATCCACAGTTGTTTCGCCGGTAAGGTGGTATAATAAATGAGCTAAAAAAGCTTAAAAGTCGACAAATTAAAAGTTAAAAATTATCCCCCTACGGGGGATCTCCCGAAGGGAGATAAATTAAAACAATAAATATGATAAAAAATAAAGGTTTTACATTAATTGAGCTTCTGGTTGTTATCGCCATTATCGGTATTTTGGCTTCCATAATTCTTGTCAATTTAGGTAGTACACGTAAGCAGGCCCGTGACGTCAGCGCTATTTCTAGTATGTC
>MFVN01000012.1 GCA_001786095.1 Candidatus Nomurabacteria bacterium RIFCSPLOWO2_02_FULL_42_17 | reverse complement strand
GACAGAATATATTTATGGCTTTTATGTCTTGGAGCGGATCTAATTATGAAGACGCTATTATTCTTTCCGAACGGTTGGTTAAAAATAGCAAGTTCTCAAGTATTCATGTTGAAGAATTTATGTGCACGGTGCGTGATACTAAACTTGGTCCTGAGGTGACCACGCGGGATATTCCAAATGTTGGCGAAGCCAAACTCAAAGATCTTGATGAGGAAGGTATAATCCGCATCGGAGCTGAAATAAAAGAAAACGATATTTTAGTCGGTAAAATTACCCCCAAGGGCGAAACCGAACTTACTCCCGAGGAACGTCTATTGCGTTCAATTTTTGCCGAAAAAGCGCGCGATGTAAAAGATTCTTCTTTGCGTTTAGAGCATGGCAAACGCGGGCGAGTTATTAGTGTGAAAGTTTTTTCCCGCGAGAAGGGCCACATTCTTGAATCAGGTATTATTAAAAAAATTATGATTGAAGTCGCCCAGTTGCGTAATATTTCCGTGGGCGACAAACTAGCCGGTCGGCATGGAAACAAGGGAGTTATTTCTCTTATTCTTCCAGAAGAGGAAATGCCTTTTATGGCCGATGGCACGCCCGTTGACGCGATTTTGACTCCTTTAGGAGTGCCGTCGCGTATGAACATTGGTCAAGTCTTAGAAATGCACCTTGGTTTAGCCGCCGGTACCTTAGGGTATCAGGCCATAGTGCCACCTTTCAGTGGGGCCTCGATAGAAGAAATTAAAACCGAGCTCAAGGCGGCTAATTTTCCAGAGAATGGCCGTATACGGCTTTTTGACGGGCGTACCGGCGAAGCTTTTCATCAGGATATAGCTGTGGGTATAATGTATATTCTTAAATTACGGCATATGGTTGAAGATAAAATTCATATGCGTTCAACCGGTCCTTATTCGCTTATTACCCAGCAACCATTAGGAGGTAAGGCCCAGGGTGGCGGTCAGCGTTTTGGAGAAATGGAAGTTTGGGCCTTGGAGGGTTATGGAGCCGCGCATACTTTGCGGGAAATGCTGACCGTAAAATCGGATGACATTATGGGTCGTTCGCAGGTTTTCGACTCGCTTATTCGCGGTGAAGATATAAAAGCGCCAAATGTGCCGGCTTCTTTTAAAGTTTTGCTTAATTATCTGCGCGGTCTGGCTTTAAATGTTGAATTGATTAAGAAACCTCGCTCAAAAAAATAATATGAAAACAATAGAAAACACAATTGATTTTAATGCCATATCTTTAACTCTAGCTTCTCCTGAAAATATTAAGGAGTGGTCATATGGCGAGGTAACTAAACCGGAAACAATTAACTACCGTACTGGTCGTTCTGAGCGCGGTGGTCTTTTTGACGAGCGTATTTTTGGGCCGGAAAAAGATTACGAATGTTATTGTGGAAAATATCGACGCATTCGTTATAAGGATATTATTTGCGAGAAATGTGGCGTGGAAGTTACGCGTTCTATTGTGCGCCGTGACCGTATGGGACATATTGAATTAGCTAGTCCGGTGGCACACATTTGGTTTCTGCGCGGCGTGCCTTCGCGCTTAAGTATACTTTTAAATATTCCAATGAATGATTTGGAAAAAGTGATATATTTTGCCGGTTATGTTATCACTAAAGTTAATAAAGATGAAAAAGAACGAATTCTTCAAACACTGGAAACCGAGTATAAAAATAAAACTAAAAATGCCGACGTGGATACGCGTGAACGTTTACATGAACTTATGGTTATTTCCAAAAAAGAACTGGCTGAAATATATGAGGGTAAGGTCTTGAACGAGGCCCTACACCATCATTTTGTCGTTAAATATAGCAGTGCTTTTGAAACCGGTATTGGCGCTGAAGCCGTTTATGAAATTTTAAAAAATCTGGATCTCAAGAAACTTAAAACCAAAACTGAACATGATTTAGAAAAAGCCGGTGTGACAGAACGTGAACGTATGCAACGGCGTTTAGGATTACTGATTTCTTTTATTAACGCCGATATTCGACCGGAATGGATGTTCTTGACTGTTATACCAATTATTCCGCCGGCTTTACGGCCTATGGTTGCGCTTGATGGTGGACGGCACGCAACTTCCGATTTAAATGATCTCTATCGTCGTGTTATTAATCGCAATAATCGTTTGAAAAAACTTAAAGAAATCGGCGCGCCAGATGTTATTTTGCGGAATGAAAAACGTATTTTACAGGAAGCCGTGGATTCACTTATAGACAATTCAATGTGTCAAAACAATTCGACGGCTGTTTCCCAATCTCAAAAACGTGCCCTCAAATCTTTATCTGATAATCTTAAAAGTAAGCAGGGTCTCTTTCGTCAAAATTTACTCGGCAAGCGTGTGGACTATTCTGGCCGCTCGGTTATCGTGGTTGGTCCACAACTCAAATTAAATCAATGCGGTTTACCAAAACATATGGCCCTGGAACTTTTCCGTCCTTTTGTTATTGCCCGATTAATCCAAGCGGAAATGGCGCATAATATTCGAAGCGCTAACCGACTGATTGAGGAGCGAATTCCGGAGGTTTGGGCTATATTAGAAGAAATTATTACTAATAAATACGTTTTACTTAACCGCGCGCCAACTTTACACCGCCTCGGTATTCAGGCCTTTCAACCGGTTTTAATCGAAGGCAATGCCATTCGTATTCATCCTTTGGTTTGCACGGCCTACAATGCCGACTTTGATGGCGACCAAATGGCTGTTTATGTTCCGCTTTCGCGCGCCGCCCAAAATGAAGCGCATAATTTAATGTCTGCTCCGCGCAATCTGCTTAAACCGGCTGATGGTAATCCGATCATGCATCCCAATATGGATATCGTTTTAGGTATTTTTTGGATGACGAAATTAGTAAAGGGTGAACGCGGAGAGGGACAATATTTTGCCAGTCCTAATCATGCTATAACCGCTTATGATTTCAATACTGTATCTTTTCGGGCAAAAATTAAGGTTATACCCACAGATAAAATTAAATACAAAGTTTTTAATAAACAAATTTTTGAAACCACAGTAGGACGTCTTCTGTTTAATAGTGTTTTGCCGGATGATTTTGAATACATAAATGAAGAGATGAACAAAAAACGTCTTTCGGAAGTAGTTAATAAATTGATTTTACGCTATGGTATAGATGGTACGCCGCCTATCTTGGATAAGATTAAAGATTTTGGATTTCAATACTCTACAATTTCTGGTACAACTTGGGGGTTGGATAATCTTAAGGTTCCGCCGGAAAAGGAAGCTATTGTAGCCGCCGGCCGGCTTGAAGAGGCCGAGATTTTATCGCAACACGCGGAAGGGTTACTGTCTGAAGATGAAAAATATCGGAAACTAATTGAATTATGGGAACAGAAACGCGCTTTAATTGAAAAAGCCATTCCTAATACGCTTGATCCAAACGGTTCTACTTATGACATAGTAATTTCTGGCGCGCGCGGAACAATTGCCAGCTTGGCTCAAATATCCGGAATGAAAGGTTTGATTGTTAATCCGGCCGGAAAAACAATTGATTTCCCGATTATTCCTTCATACGTGGAAGGCCTCTCTCCGTTGGAATATTTTATTACCACCCACGGGGCGCGCAAAGGTTCCGCTGATACGGCTCTCAACACCGCCCGGGCTGGGTATTTAACGCGCAAGCTTGTGGATGTGGCGCAAGACGTAGTTGTGTACGAAAAAGATTGCGGTAGTAAAACAGGAAAAATCGCTCGGCGCGAAGATATCTTTGGCATTGAAATATCGTTAGCCCGCAATCTGCGCGGTCGAGTTTTAGCCGAGGATGTTAAAAATTCCTCCAGTAAGGTTGTCTATAAACGCGGTTATTTAGTTACCAAGGAAGATGCCGAGGCCATAGATTTATTGGGGGTTGAACAAGTTTTGGTTAGAAGCCCACTGACTTGCAATTTACTTAAAGGCGTTTGCCAGATGTGTTATGGATTAGATCTCGGTCGCAATCATTTAGTTGACGAGGGCGAGGCCGTGGGTATCGTGGCGGCTCAGGCTATTGGTGAACCGGGCACCCAGCTTACTCTGCGTACTTTTCATAAGGGTGGCGTGGCCGGTGTAGATATTACTGCCGGTTTACCGCGGGTGGAAGAAATTTTTGATCGGCGCAATCCTAAAAATCCGGCTGTTGTGGCTAAAACAGACGGTCGTGTTATTGCCATTGAAACCCGCGATTTGGAAGGCGAAAAAGAAACAGTAATTTCTTTGGAGATAAAAAGCGGATCAGTTGAAGAATATAAATTGCCGATTTTTCGAGCCTCTATAGTCAAAGTTGGCAATTCTGTGCGTGGCGGGGATATTTTATCCGAAGGTTCCGCTGACTTGCAGGAGATTTTTCAGTATGGAGGGAGGGAAGCAACCGAAGATTATATTATGCGCGAGGTTATGAAAGTTTATGAACTTCAGGGAGTATCTATCGCCAAGAAGCATATAGAAATCATTATCCGCCAAATGTTTTCCCGCCGGCGCATTATTGATTCGGGCGACACCTCGTTTTCTCCAGCCGATATTGTGGAAGCCGTGGAGTTTGAGCAAGAAAATGCGCGCGTGCGAGCCGAACAAGGACAGGAATCTCAAGCTAAAATCATAATTTTAGGTATTACCGAAACAGCGTTAAATACCAAAAGTTGGCTTTCAGCGGCCTCGTTCCAAAACACAAACCGCATACTCATTCGTAACGCGGTTAAGGGAGGGGTGGATGAATTACACGGTTTGAAAGAAAATGTCATCATTGGCCGGTTGATTCCAGCCGGCACTGGATTCCACAAATTTTCCAACGAAACTAACGGCTGATTAGGGGTTTAGTTCATTTTACTTTACTATGTCGCCGGTTGAACAAATAAAAGAACGGCTTTCAATCACGGATGTGGTTTCTTCGTATTTGAAGTTAGATCGCGCCGGTGTGAACCTGAAAGCCCGTTGCCCTTTTCATAATGAACGTACGCCGTCTTTTTTTGTTTCGCCGACACGCGGTAGTTTCCATTGTTTTGGTTGCGGTAAGGGTGGCGATGTTTTCAGTTTTATCCAAGAAATTGAAGGCGTAGATTTTCGCAAGGCTTTAGAAATACTTTCCGAGCGAGCCGGCGTGGAACTCAAAGGTATTGACCCGCGCGAGCGTAGCGAGCTCGCGTCTCTGCGCGCGCTTTTAGAAGAAGCCACGAAATTTTTTGAAAAAAATTTACAAGTCAATACTCAAGCTCTGGAATATCTGCGTCGTCGCGGACTGAAAGACGAAACCATAAAAGATTTTCGGTTAGGTTATGCGCCCGAGAGTTGGGATATTTTAATGAAACACATGTCTTCTAAAAATTTTTCCGATGTTCTTATTGAACGCGCCGGACTGGCTGTGTGCGGTGAACGCGGTTTTTATGATCGTTTCCGTGGGCGCATTATGTTTCCAATTACTGATGGGCAAGGAAAAGTGATTGGTTTTTCCGGCAGAGTTTTTTCCGCCGAAGGCGGACCCGCCTCTGGCGGGCCCCAATCAACCAACTTGTCAAAATACATCAACACTCCCGAGACCGTGCTTTATAACAAATCTAAAATTCTTTACGGTTATGATCGCGCTAAAAAATTTTTAGCCCAAAACGCGCGGGCGGTATTGGTGGAGGGGCAGATGGATCTTATTCTAGCCCATCAAGCCGGCACACAAGACGCGGTAGCCACTTCTGGCACGGCCTTAACCGAGGATCATCTTCATATAATTCGGCGTTTTGCCGATAAACTTATTCTAGCTTTTGACGCCGACGCGGCCGGTTTTTCTGCCGGGGAGCGAGGTATGATTCTGGCGCTTGGTCTAGGTTTGGATGTGCGTTTGGTGGAAATTCCAGAAGGTCTCGATCCGGCCGATTGGGTGTTGAGTGATGCCGGCGCGTGGCGTTCCGCTTTAGAAAAAGCTTTGCCGGTTGTGGAATTTATGTTTCAACGATTAGTACGCGAACATCCTGATCGCCGTGATTTATCGCGCGCGCTTTCTAAAAAAGTTTTACCTTTAATCGGCAGTATAAATAATAAGATTGAACAAGCTCATTTTATTAAAATGATTTCCGAAAAAACCGACTTACCAGAAGAACCTATTAGGCGCGAAGTTGAACGTTTGGCTTCCCAAAATGTGTCGGATAAAACAGCGCTACCGGTCGTTGAAAACGCAGATCTAGATTTACGGGAAAATGTACATCGTCTTTTACTAGGTTTTTTCTTATGGTATGATAAAAGTAATTTAAAAGACATTGATGCTCCGGCAGTACGGAAGGAATTCAAAAAAATAACTGGCCAAGACGTGAAAGATTTTCTAAAATCAATGACGGAAAGCGCGCGTCAGGATTTAGAGTTTCAAGCTGAAATGTATTATTCCGCGGATTCTCATTTACCTATGCATATTAAAGAACTTTTATCCACTCTTGAACGTTCTATTTTAGAGGAAAAATTTACACGTTTGTTGTCAGAATTAAAATCAGCCGAGTCTACTAATAATGTTTTATCCGCGCAAAGTATTTTGAAGGAATGTCAGGATTTATCGTGTCGATTAGAAGAATTAAAAGCGCTTCGGACTGCCGCATAATTTTTTATGAAAAATAAAAAGAATATAAAAACTAAAAAGAAACCAATCAAGGTTTTAAGTGTTGAGGCTCGACGGAACGAACTTTTAGAAAAAGGCAAAAAACGCGGTTTTGTGACCTATGATGAAATTATGCGTACTTTTCCGGGTATAGAAAACAACATTGATATTCTGGATGATTTATACGAAAAATTTTCTGTTGCCGGGGTGGATGTTTTAGAGGGTGGAAATTTACTGGATTTGGACGCGGCTAAACCGAAGGAATTAGATGAATATTCAAAAAATTCGCCGAGCTATGATTCAATTCAAATATATCTGAAAGAAATCGGACAATATCCGCTTATTCCCGCTTCCGAAGAAAAAGAACTAGCTAAAAGAATAGAAGCTGGCGATCTTGAGGCCAAAAACCTTCTAGCCCGCGCCAATTTGCGTTTAGTTGTGTCTATTGCCAAGAAATATGTGGGTCGCAGTCCCGACCTTACTTTGCTTGATCTTATTCAAGAGGGAAATCTTGGGCTTTTTAAAGCCGTGGAAAAATTTGATTGGACTAAGGGTTATAAATTCTCGACTTACGCAACTTGGTGGATACGTCAGGCCATTACTCGCGCCTTGGCCGACCAGTCGCGCACTATACGCATACCCGTGCATATGGTTGAAACTATTTCCAAATATAAACAAATTTCTCGGCGGTTGTCGCAGGATTT
>MFVN01000011.1:6787-10920 GCA_001786095.1 Candidatus Nomurabacteria bacterium RIFCSPLOWO2_02_FULL_42_17 | reverse complement strand
CACGCTCCTGCCATATAAGGGCTATAGCAAGGTTTAACCTTGATATTTTGCAAAAATATTGTTTTTTTGTTTAGTTTTGTGTAAGATAAGGGCGGAACTTTAATAGTAAAAATTTAAAAACAAAAGGAGGATTATATGACCATACCGTCTCGGTTTAAGCGAGTGGGGCGGATGGTTACTACTGATACCATCGCCCTTATTTTATTTAGTATTTGTACTGGCGCAACCACTCTTTTTTATGAAGTGGTGGTTGCCGATATAAACATAGAACAATGGCTCGGTATCCGTCTTCTTTTTGGTATTCCACGGTTTGCGCTAGCGCGTCTCTGTGGCAAACTCACCGACTGGATACGATTACAACTTTTTGGAATATCACAGAATCGTTTCCAGAAAGCGATAGCGGATACCACCGCTCTCTGTTTGTACAGTATTCCTCTGTACATAATGAGTGTGCTTATCATTGGTATAAGTGTTCAACAAATCAAGATTATGTCAATAATTTATTTCGCAGACATCATAATATTTGGTTGGTCATATGGCATGATTCTCGATTGGATTCGCACGCGATTTATCACCTACATTACCACTTGCAAGGAACAAACAACATGAGCCGTTCACGGACAATCCGTATGGCTCATTTTTTTATAAAAAATACCTCTTTGAATGTGCGGAATTTTTATGCTAATATTTAGACGTGAACGAGGATAAAAATTGGTGGCGGGAACCGCTTTTGTTTTCCGGAAAGATATCGGGATGGATCGTGGCGCCGATTATAGGAGCCCTTTTCCTCGGAAAATATCTGGATAAAAAGTACGATTCCGACCCTGTTTTTTTTCTAGGACTCACGATACTAGCTTTTATAATATCCTGTACTGGTTTAGTAAGAATCACACTTAAATACATTAAAGATTTAGAAAAAAAGCAAAAAAATAACCATGACTGAAATCATACACGAACCAACAGTATTTGCCGAGCCGATTTTTCATCTGGGTTCAATGACTGTTACCAATTCGCTTTTAGCCAGCATGCTGGCAGTTTTGGTATTGGTAATTATTGGAATTTGCCTGCGATTTTCTTTGAAAAATGTCCCTAGGGGACTTCAGAATGTTTTTGAAACTATTTTAGAGGGCGCGTTAAATCTATGCGATCAAGTTACTGGCCACCGCCGTCTCTCGCTTAAAATTCTGCCGATCGCTCTGACAATTTTTTTATTCGTATTGGTGAACAACTGGCTGGGACTTTTGCCTGGGGTAGGTACAATTGGGCAAATTAGAATAGAAGAAGGGCATTCCATTTTTGTCCCATACTTGCGTGGCGGAACCGCGGACATAAACACCACTTTAGCGCTTGGTATTTTTTCCGTTTTAGGCGCTAATATTTTTGGAATTTTTTCCGTCGGCTTATGGAAAACTTTTAATAAATACATTAATCTTAAAATTCTGGGCTCAATCTTTACAAAAGTGCGCCGAGAGCCGACCATACTTGTCGTGGCGCCGGTTCAATTTTTCGTCGGCTTGGTGGAAACCATCGGTGAATTCGCCAAAATAGCATCGCTCTCGTTTCGTCTTTTCGGAAATATTTTTGCCGGGGAAGTTCTACTGGCTTCATTAGGCGCGCTCATAGCCTACGCTGTGCCTATACCTTTTATATTTTTGGAGATTCTGGTCGGCCTAATTCAAGCGCTTGTTTTTTCTATGTTAACAGTGGTTTATTTCACTATCGCGGCGGAAAATCATTAAGTTTTCTTGATAAAAAAAGCCGAAATGCTATACTTTGAACATTAAAGGAAAGGTCAATATTATTAATTTATAAGCTAAATAAAAAATTAAATTATGGAAATAGCAATGTTAGCTAAAGCCATAGCTATAGGTGTAGGTTCAATAGGTCCTGGAATTGGCATCGGTATGATCGGGGCGAAGGCAATGGAAGCCATCGGGCGCAATCCCGAAGCGGCCGGTAAGGTAATGGTTCCGATGCTTTTAGCGGCCGCTTTTGCCGAAGCCGTCGCGATTTACGCGCTAGTTATCGCTTTCTCGATAAAATAATAAAACTAAAGAATTATAATGGAAAGCTTGGTTTCAACATTCCACATAGATGTTAAATTGCTAATAGCTCAATTAGTAAATTTTGCCGTGGTCTTCGGAGTTTTATATTGGTTTGCTCTTCGTCCTTTGGCAAAACTTATGCATGAACGTTCGGAAAAAATAGAGAAAGGTCTTAATGATGCTAAAGAAAACGCAAAAAAATTAGAAGAAGCCAAAGAAGAATATAAAAAAATTGTGAGCCAAGCGCGGGTTGAAGCCGAACGCACGCTTCAAATGGCGCGTAAAGACGCTGAAACTGCTCGGGCCACGGGCGCGGTTCAGGCCAAAGAAGAAATTGAACGCCTTTTTTCTCAAGGAAAAAAGCAGTTGGAGTCGGAAAAAAATAATATGATTGAAGAAGCGCGCAAAGAAGTTGCCGATTTGGTCGTACGTACCGTGGAAAAAGTTTTACCCAGTTCCATTTCTCCCATAATTGATTCGGAAATTATAAGATCGCAAGTAGAAAAAATAAACGCCTAAAATGATTAAACCGCGCTTGAGAGAAATAAGTTTAGCTTTATATGAAGCAACGGTTGGTAAAAATCATTCCGATATAGATTTAATTACACGCCGTTTTATAAAAACGCTTTTCCGTTGGCGAATACTTCCGAACTCTTCATCTTTAATAAAATCTTTTCAGGAAGTTTGCGATGATATGGAAAAAAAAATTTCCGTTAAAATAACTTCCGCTCGGAAATTAAAACCTGATCAGCTTAAGATTATTCTTTCCGCCGCCCGGAAAAAGTTTAAGGTTGACGAGGTTGTGGCTGAAGAAGTCGTGGACCAGAATCTTATGGGAGGATGGAAGTTAGAAGCCCGGGACACAATAATCGACGCTTCGCTTTATGGAAGATTAAAAAAAATTCATTCAAGTTTGATTAAAATTTAATTATGTCTAAAAATTATATTGTAGAAAGTTTAAAAAAACAAATTGAGGAATTCCACTCAGAAATATCTACCGAGAAAATCGGACGGGTTATTGAGATTTTTGACGGGGTGGCGAAAATTTCCGGCTTGTCTGATGTGCAAGCTTCAGAAATGATTCAATTCGCAAACGGTGAAACAGGGGTAGCTTTAAATTTAGAAGAGGATACGGTTGGCGCGGTGATTCTGGGCGATTTTTCAAAAATACGCGAAGGCGATGAAGTTCGAACCACCGGCAAGGTTTTATCGGTTCCAGTTTCCGAAAAACAAATAGGCCGAGTTTTAAATGCTTTAGGGGAGCCCGTTGATGGCAAAGGAGAAATACCTAAACAAAAATATAATCCAATTGAAAAAATTGCGCCGGGTGTTATCACTCGCCAATCCGTTGATACGCCGGTTCAAACCGGTATTAAGGTTATTGACGCGCTTATTCCAATCGGTCGCGGACAACGCGAGCTTATTATTGGTGACCGCCAAACCGGCAAAACCGCTATCGCCATTGATACTATTTTAAATCAAAAAAACCAGAAAATAATTTGTATTTATGTGTCTATCGGCCAAAAAGAATCCAAGTTGCGTAAAATTCACGCGCGCTTAGAAGAAGGCGGAGCGATGGATTACAGCATTATCGTCAAAGCCAGCGCTTCAGATCCGGCTTCAATGAATTACATCGCGCCCTATACCGGCGTGGCTATCGGTGAATATTTTATGGAAAAAGGCCAAGACGTGCTTGTTATTTATGACGATCTTTCAAAACACGCCGCTTCTTATCGCGAAATATCTTTGCTTCTTCGCCGTCCGCCGGGACGTGAAGCATTTCCGGGCGACATTTTTTATTTACACTCGCGTCTTTTAGAACGCGCCGCCAAATTAAATAAAGAGCATGGTGGAGGTTCTATTACCGCTTTGCCTATTATTGAAACGCAAGCCGGCGATGTGTCGGCTTATATTCCAACTAACGTTATTTCCATTACGGACGGACAAATTTATTTAGAAACAGACCTTTTTTATAAAGGCATACGGCCGGCGGTAAATGTCGGCTTGTCTGTTTCGCGTGTTGGTTCAGCTGCGCAGGTAAAGGGCATGAAAAAAGTTTCTGGCATGCTCAAATTGGATTTGGCGCAG
>MFVN01000011.1:0-6776 GCA_001786095.1 Candidatus Nomurabacteria bacterium RIFCSPLOWO2_02_FULL_42_17 | reverse complement strand
AGAAGCTTTCACTCAATTCGGTTCAGATTTGGACGCCGCCACGCTTAAACAACTTGAACGAGGCAAGCGCGCCGTGGAGCTTCTTAAACAAAACCAATACGCCCCGATGGCAGTTGAGAAGCAGATTGTTTCGCTTTTCGCGCTCACTAAAGGTTATATGGATGATGTGCTCCTTGAAAAAATACATGATTTTGAATCACGTTTATTAAATTATCTGGATACTAATGCCAAAGATTTTTATGATGAAGTAAGAAAAACCGGAACTTTTAGCGAAAAAGCGGAAGAAAGATTAAAACAGGCGATAATTAGTTTTAAAGAAATTTATGGCCACGACTAAAGAGATAAAAAGACGAATAAAAAGCGTGAAAAACACCAAGAAAATCACCAAAGCCATGGAATTGGTGGCGGCTTCCAAGATGAGAAGGGCGGTTAATCAAACGCTTTCTTCGCGCGCTTATGCTGGTTATGCTTGGAATATTTTGCAATCCATATCACAAGCCGCCAGTGAAGAAATTTATCCGCTTTTTCAGGCGCGTGAGGTAAAAAAAGTTTTAGCGGTTCTTATTACTTCTAATAAGGGACTATGTGGAGCTTATAATTCACAAATTATTAAAAAAACAATTGCCATGTTAAAAGAGGAAAGCGGCACCCAGCCCAATTTTATTTCCATAGGACGCAAGGGTGACACCGCTCTTAAACGTCTGGGTGTAAATATAATCGCTTCTTTCGCTGATTTACCAGATAACATTACCCAAAAAGAAGTTATTCCTATCGCTTCCATTATTTTAGATGCTTATAAACGCGCCGAGTATGATCGTGTTTTAATTCTTTATACGGATTATGTTACGGCTCTTTCCCAGATTCCGCGCGCGCGCCAGCTTTTACCGATTGTCGCCGAGGATTTGACTACCGAAGTCAGACCTCAAGAAGAATTCCGGAAGTCTGACTTCGGTAGAACTTTGGAATATCTTTTTGAACCCGATTATCATGAATTAGTGCCATCAATTGTGGAAAAATTATCAAAGATGCAAGTTTATCAGATGCTTTTGGAATCAATCGCTTCGGAGCAGTCAGCGCGCATGGTGGCGATGCAGAATGCCTCGGAGGCGGCCGGCGAGATGATTGACGAATTCACGCTTCTTTTCAATAAAAATCGCCAAGCCGCCATCACCCGCGAAATTAGTGAAATCAGCGCGGGGATGACAACGATTGGTTAATAGATTAAAATAAAAATTATGCAAAAAGGAACAATAAAAAGAATAATCGGGGCGGTGGTGGATGTGGAATTTTCCGCTGAAAATAAATTGCCGGGTATTTACGACGCGCTGGAGGTGGAAAAAGATGGCCGTAAGATTATTTTAGAAACAGAATTTCATATCGGCAACAACACGGTTCGCGCCGTGGCCATGGGTTCAACCGATGGGCTCCAGCGCGGCCTGCCGGTTCTGGACACCGGCAACCCCATAAACGTTCCGGTCGGCCAAGAAACACTGGGACGCATTTTTAATATTTTAGGCGAACCCATAGACAAATTGGGCGCGGTTAAAACAAAAAAGAAAATGCCTATTCACCGTTCAGCACCTAACTTTTTAGCTCAATCTACTAAAACCGAGATTTTAGAAACTGGTATTAAGGTCATTGATTTAATCTGTCCGATTGTGAAGGGCGGTAAAGTTGGTTTGTTTGGTGGCGCCGGTGTTGGAAAAACAGTTGTTATTCAGGAATTAATTCACAATATTGCTCAAGAACACGGTGGCGTATCGGTTTTCGCCGGAGTGGGCGAGCGCACACGCGAAGGAAACGATTTATATCACGAAATGAAAACTTCGGGCGTTATTGATAAACTAGCTATGGTTTTTGGTCAAATGAACGAACCGCCGGGCGCGCGTCTACGCGTAGCGCTTTCGGCGTTGACTATGGCCGAATATTTCCGCGACGAAGAAAATAAAGATGTTTTATTTTTTATGGACAACATTTTTCGTTTTACGCAGGCCGGTTCCGAGGTTTCGGCCCTGTTGGGACGCATACCATCGGCCGTGGGTTATCAACCAACTTTAGCTACCGAAATGGGCGCCTTACAGGAAAGAATTACTTCCACCGATAAGGGTTCTGTTACTTCCGTGCAGGCGGTCTACGTGCCGGCTGACGACTTGACCGATCCGGCGCCAGCCAATACTTTCGCGCACTTAGATTCAACTGTTGTTCTTAACCGTTCATTGACCGAGCTGGGTATTTATCCGGCCGTGGATCCGCTTGATTCAACCTCAACCATTCTGGACCCCAACATTGTCGGCGCAGAGCATTATGAGGTGGCCCGCGAAGTTCAGCGCGTGCTTCAGCGCTACAAAGATCTGCAAGATATTATTGCCATTTTAGGCATGGAAGAATTATCGGAAGCGGATAAAAAATTAGTAATGCGCGCGCGCAAAATACAGAAATTTTTGTCCCAGCCGTTTTTCGTGGCCGAGCAGTTCTCGGGCGCCAAGGGCCAGTATGTGCCCTTGGCCGAAACCGTCCGGAGTTTCAAAGAAATTCTGGCTGGCCGGCACGACGACAAGCCTGAACAATCTTTCTATATGAAGGGCACCATCGGCGAGGTTAAATGAATTCTGATATTTCCTTATTTGCTCAATTAAAAAAATATTAATCATGAACAACGAAACTCGACAATGCCAAAACTGCAAGCAAAATTTCACCATCGAGCCGGAAGATTTTAATTTTTACGAAAAAATCAAAGTTCCGCCGCCGACTTTTTGTCCGGAGTGCCGGATGGTTCGAAAAATGTATTGGAGAAACGAAAAAACTTTATATAAAAGAAAAGACGATCGTACAGGAAAGATAATATTCTCTCAATTCTCCGACATAGCCACGGTTAAGGTTTGGGAAAGAGATGATTGGTTTTCGGATATATTGGATTCAATATCTTATGGTCGCGATTATAATTTTAACCAACCTCTTTTCGAGCAGTTATATTTGCTAGTGCATGAAGTACCGTTACCGAGTCGCTCTATTATTTTGTCGGTAAATAGCCCTTATTGTATGAACGACACAAACATCAGAAATTGTTATCTTACTTTTGCTTCTTCAAGTAGTGAAAATTGTTCTTATTGTGTGAATTTAGATACCTGCAAGGATTGTTTTGATATTAATTTCGGTTGGAATCTAGAGTTATGTTACGATTCCTTTTTTAATAGAAATTGTTACAAAGCCTTCTTTTCATCATTTTGTGAAGACTCCCACGATATTACGCTTTGCAAAGATTGTTTTGGAGTATCTTTTTGTTTTGGGTGCGTGAATTTAAGAAACAAGTCATATTATATTTTCAATCAGCCCTATTCTAAAGACGAGTATTTCAAAAAAATCAAAGAACTTGAACTGGGTTCTTATTATAATTTAGAAAAAATTAAGAATAAAGTTTTGGGTGATTTATGGCTCAAATATCCGTGTAAATATTTTCATGGTCGTCGCAATATTAATTCGGACGGAGAATACATATGGAATTCTAAAAACGTAAAAAATTCGTATGGTATTACTGGTGGAGAAAATTTACGTTATTGTCAACATTTATCCTATTCTCCTGGTAGTAAAGATTCTTACGATCATTTTAGATTTGGAATGGGGAGCGAACTGATTTATGAAAGTTTAATGTGTGGCGATAATATTTCAGCTTTAAAGTTCTGTTATCTTTGTACGGTTGAATGTTCAGACCTCACATATTGTATGTTTTGTCTTTCTTCCAAAAATCTCTTTGCTTGTATCGGCCTCCGCAACAAACAATACTGTATCCTCAACAAACAATACACCAAGGAAGAATACGAGGAATTGGTGCCGAAGATTATTAAACACATGAATGATATGCCGTATATTGATAAAAAGGGGAAAATATACAAATACGGAGAATTCTTTCCGGCGGAACTCTCTCCCTTTGCCTACAACGAAACAATAGCCCAAGAATACTTTCCTTTAACCAAGGAAGAAGCTTTAGAAAAAGGCTATCAATGGAAAGACAGAGAAGACAGAAATTACCAAGCAGACCTTAAAACAGAGGATTTGCCTGATAATATCAAAGATGTAAATGAAGATATAATTAACAAAGTCATAGAATGTGAACACAAGGGCGCCTGCAACGAACAATGCACCGAAGCTTTCAAGATCATTCCCGACGAACTGCAATTCTACAAAAGAATGAATCTGCCCCTGCCCCGTCTGTGCCCCAACTGCCGACATTATCAGAGATTAAAACAAAGGAATCCTTTGAAATTATGGCACCGAACTTGCATGTGTGACAAAGATAATCATCACAATCACAATGCAGGCAAATGCGAGATAGAATTCGAAACTTCTTACGCCCCCGACCGACCGGAGATTGTGTATTGCGAGAAGTGCTATCAGCAGGAGGTGTATTGATATGCTAAAATAAATCTATGCGCATTAAATCAGGTAATTACGCTTTCATAGACGCCCAGAATCTGCATCGCGGAATAAAATCTTTAGGATGGAAACTTGATTGGGAAAGATTCAGAGTATATTTAAATGAAAAATACGGGGTGGATGTCGCTTATATCTTTATAGGATATTTACCTGAAAATAAAGAACTTTATGTATATCTACAAAAAGCCGGATATGTTCTGGTTTATAAGCCGGTAATTCCCAATGGAGAAGGTGGAGCAAAAGGAAACGTCGATGCCGACTTGGTTTTACAAGTGATGCTTGATTTTAACAGATATAAAAAAGCTGTCATTATATCGAGCGATGGTGACTTCTATTCTTTAATCAAGCATCTGTATGATAAGGATAAATTGGAATTAGTTATAAGCCCATACAAGAAAACTTGCTCCGTGCTTTTGCGTAAAAGTGCCCGTGAAAAAATAGTTTTTATCAATAACTTGGAAAAATTACTCGGGAAAAAGAAAAGCACCGCCTAGGGACGGAACCCACGGAGGTGCTTTTCATGTGTATACTAGTATATTAGCAAAACCCCAAATTATGTCAAGTCAAAAAGTGGAAAACCGAATATGCCAGAATTGCAAACAAAATTTCGTCATTGAGCCGGAGGATTTTTCATTCTACGAAAAAATAAAAGTCCCTCCGCCGACTTTTTGTCCGGAGTGCCGTACGGTCCGAAGATTATGCTGGAGAAATGAAATGTCTTTATATAGAAGAAAATGCGACGCGCCCGGGCATAACGAAACTATAATCTCAATTTATCGACCGGAAAGTAAGTTGGTTGTTTACGACCTTGAATATTGGTGGAGCGATAAATGGGATTCAATGTCATTTGGTTCCGAATATGATTTTCAAAAACCGTTTTTTAAACAATGGCAGGAGCTTCGCGACCGTTTTCCGCTTCAATCCCTCTCCAATTCAAAAGCGACTAACAGCGAATATTGCAATGTTGCCGAAGAAAGCAGGGATTCATACATGGCTTCAGGTTCTTGGAACATTGAACGGACTTTTTATTCAAATAGAATCTCATCTATTAAAGATTCAGCCGACCTTTATGTTGTTAATCGTTCGGAACTTTGTTACGATGACGTAATTTGCACTGATTGTTATCGTGTTTTCTATTCTTTAAATTGCAAAAATTGTATGGATTCATATTTTTTATATAATTGCCACGGTTGCACTAATTGTTTTGGATGCAGTAATCTTCGTAGTAAGTCATATTGCTTATGGAACGAGCAGTTAACTAAGGAGGAATATTATGGTCGACTGACCCAAATTGATTTAACTAGCTTTAAAATCATATCTGAATTTAAAAATAAATTTTCTAAACTTTGTTTTAATTCAATACACCGATTTGCTAATCAGGTAAAAGTGGTTGATTCCACCGGCGACAATCTTGAGGGGACAAAAAACTGCAAGCAATGTTTTGACGCAACCGGCAGAATTGAGGATTCTAAATATATGCATTGGGTTGCTGAAAGTGCTAAAGACGCTTATGATTCCGGTCCCGGGATAGGAAAAGGTGAGCTTATATATGAAGTTTTTGATACGGGTCTTGGTGCTTTTCGCAATCTTTTTACCAGCGTTGTTTATAGCTCAAGCAATATAGAATATTCTTTTAATTGTTATGGTTGTTCTAATTTATTCGGGTGTATTGGATTGCGAAGCAAAAATTACTGTATTCTCAATCGTCAGTATTCCAAGGAAGAGTATGAAGATTTAATCCCTAAAATTAAGCAACACATGAACGCAATGCCATATATAGATAATTTAAGTCGGATTTATAAATATGGGGAATTTTTTCCGGCCGAAATTTCCCCGTTCGTTTATAATGAGACAGTGGCAAAGGACTATTTTTCTTTAACTCAAGAACAAATAATTAAAAGGGGTTATAAATGGATTGACCGAAAAATAAACGAGTATGAAGTTAGTATAAAAGGAGAAGAACTTCCGGATAAATTAGAAGATTCTTTGGATACCATTATTGGAGAGGTTATTGGATGCATTCACGAAGGAAAATGTAATGATCGTTGTACTTTAGCATATCACATAACTAAAGAAGAATTAAGTATGTACCGCAGGTTGGGTGTACCGTTGCCACGCTTATGCTTTGGTTGCCGACACGATAATCGTCTTAGACAACGCAACCCCCTCAAACTCTGGCATCGTCAGTGCCAATGCGCGGGCGGGAAGTCAGACAACGGAATTTACGCCAATACTATTTCCCACCTTCACGGCGACGGCCACTGTCCCGTTGAATTCGAAACCTCCTACGCTCCCGACCGACCGGAGATTGTGTATTGCGAAAAGTGTTATCAGCAGGAGGTTTA
>MFVN01000010.1 GCA_001786095.1 Candidatus Nomurabacteria bacterium RIFCSPLOWO2_02_FULL_42_17 | reverse complement strand
TTCGCCCATAACCACAAAAATCTTTCTGACGCGATCGGACATATTTTGTATAAAATCAAGCAAGCCGTCAGAATCCTTGTGACCGGAATAGCCATCAATGGCCGCCACCCGCGCCCTAACCGACACCTCCTCGCCGGCCACACGCACTCTCTTAACGCCCTCTTGGAGTTTGCGACCAAGCGTACCCATAGATTGATAACCAATCAGAAGAATAATACTTTTAGGATCCGGTAAATGATTGTGCTCGTGGTGAATTATGCGCCCGCCGGTGGACATACCCGAGCCGGCAATAATAATTTTAGGATTGGGCATACGAACAATCATTTTTGATTCCTCGGTTTCCAGAGTTACGCGCAAACCCGGAAACATAAAAACGTCGTTACCGGAATTAATCATTTTTTGCGCGCGTTCATTGAAATAACGGGAATACTTTTTGAAAACCGCCGTGAGTTTTATGGCTAAAGGCGAATCCAAGAAAAAAGGCACTAGCGGAATACGGTTGTTTTCAATCAAGTCGTTGATTTCAAACAAAAGTTCCTGACTGCGTTCCAAAGAAAAAATCGGGATAACTAAGGCGCCTTTTTGTTTAACCGCGTCCTGTATGATTTCCACCAACTTCTGCCGGCGTGTATCTTTATCATCATGATTTCGGTCGCCGTAAACCGATTCAGTCACCAGATAATCAGCCTGAACCATCTCGGTGTCACGCAAAAGGGGCGAAGGGCTGTTACCCAAGTCGCCGGTGAAAACGATTGTTTTTCCACGATATTCTATTTTTACCGTGGCTGAACCTAAAATATGCCCGGCATCGGAAAACTCGACCTTAAGCCCTTCGCCTAGAGAAAAAGTTTCATGATAATCAAAAGTCTTCCATGAGCCAAGCGCTTGGCTGATAATCTGATTATTATAAATTTTTTTCAAGTCGTGTTCGCGGTCATGCGAGAGTATGAAGGCCGTATCTTGGAGCATTATTTCGGAAATTTCCTTGGTCGGATGAGTAGAATAAATTGTTCCGCGAAAACCATCATGAACTAGTTTCGGAATACGCCCAATATGATCCACATGCCCGTGCGTAACAATGAGCGCGTTAATAGTTGCTGGATCGTAAGTAAACGGTTCCCAGTTCGCGTCTTCGGCCATTTTATTACCCTGAATCATTCCGCAGTCAATCAAAATTTTTAAACCGGCAATTTCTAAAAGAAAATTAGCTCCGGTTACAACGCCGGTTCCGGAACAGAAAGTTAGTTTTGCGCGTTCAGGCATCTATTAAATTATACAGCAGAAAACCATTTTTTGAAGTAAAAAAATCCAGCCGCGCCACCGATAATATCCGCCAGCAGATCGCTTAACGAATCCGTTATATTTTGCATATTCGTGCCTAAAAATTTGTCCGCGCCGGCTTCGAAAATTTCCCAACCCAATCCGACCATAATTACAATTAGTAATGTTACAAAAAAATTCAGTGGTTTTTTAATCAAATAAAGAGCCAGACCGGCGATAAATATGCCTCCTAGAAAATGCATTGATAAATCAAACCACGGCAAAGTATAATACCAGTAAAATATATTGGCTAAAACATTTAGGACAAAAATAAAAAGCCCTAAAATGGCTGTTTTTTTAAGAATAATACTTTTATTCATATCAAACATTATAGCAAAAGTCCACCACAGCGGTGGAACTCTTGCTTAGGGCTAGCTGGCAGAGATTACCGTGGTTTAATTTATACCACGTGGGTGCCCGTGCCTTGCGCCAAGGCGCTAAGCAACGTCGGCTCCCGAATAAATTTTGTTACAGGTAATTCAACCAACTAGTCCTACCTCCACTATATACCCGCAAACATAAGATGCAACTGTGGATTTCTATTTAGCCCGTTTGGGCTCGATACCGTGGACGACAAGCAATTTTTCAAACTCTTCCTGTTCCAGTGTCTCGGTTTCTATTAGACGTTGAGCAATAACATTAAGTATTTTCTTGTGCTTTTTTAAAATTTCTTCCGCCCGAACCATAGCCTCGGATACTATTTTAGAAACCTCCGCGTCAATGCGCGCGGCCACTGCCTCGCTGTATTCCCCTTCACGCACGCCCGCCCCGAAAAGTATGCGCCCGCCGGTGGATTCCAGCGCTACCGCGCCCAAACCTTCAGACATGCCATATTTAGTAACCATATCGCGCGCCAAAGCGGTAGCTACCTGTAAATCACTAGAGGGACCGGTAGTAACATCGCCAAAAATCATCTGTTCAGCGGCGTAGCCACTTAAAGAAACCACGATGTCATCCAGAAATTCGCGCCGTGATTGCAAACGCCGATCTTCCAACGGAAGTTTAAGTGTGTAACCGCCGGCATGACCCCGCGCCACGATGGAAACTTTATGCACTGGATCGGAATACTTCAAAACCGAAGCCGCCAGCGCGTGTCCGGCTTCGTGGTAAGCCGTAATTTTTTTCTCTTCCAAACTGAAAAGGTGGCTACGGCGCTCGGGACCGAGCATGACTTTTTCAATCGCGCGTATGAGATCGAATTGGGAAACTTTTTTACGAGCTTCGCGCGCGGCTAAAATCGCGCCCTCGTTCATAAGCGAATAAAGATCGGCGCCCGAAAAACCGGGTGTGCGTTCGGCCACTATTTTTAAATTAACGTCTTCGCCTAATGGTTTGCCCCGCCCATGAATTTTTAAAATTTCTTCGCGGTCATTGCGGTCGGGTAAATCCAAAATCACTCGTCGGTCAAAACGCCCCGGACGTAACAGGGCGGGGTCTAAAACATCCGGACGATTAGTCGCGGCCATAACAATCAATTTTTCATTGGGCTCGAAGCCGTCCATTTCCACTAAAATTTGGTTAAGTGTCTGCTCGCGCTCGTCATTGCCACCACCATAGCCGGTCCCCCGCACGCGCCCCACGGCGTCAATTTCGTCCACGAAAACAATGGCCGGGGCGACTTTTTTAGCCATTTTAAAAAGATCGCGCACGCGCGAGGCGCCCACGCCCACGAACATTTCTACAAATTCTGAGCCGGATAAATGAAAGAATGGCACGCCGGCTTCGCCGGCGACGGCGCGCGCTAAAAGAGTTTTACCAGTGCCGGGCGCGCCGGTTAAAATAACGCCCTTAGGGATGCGCGCGCCGATATCCAGAAATTTTTTGGGGTTGCGCAGAAAATCAACGATTTCTTTTAACTCTTCTTTGGCTTCCTTAACGCCGGCCACATCTTTGAAAGTCACGCGCTGGCTTTTATCGTTAGGGTCGGTGATGCGCGCGCGCGATTGTCCGAAAGAAAAAACTTGCATACCGGTGCCACGCATTTGGCGGGAAATTATCCAAAGGAAAAGAAGTATGAAGGCGATAGGCAGGATTATCGGCAGAGCATTCAGTAGAAAATATCCGAGACCTGTTTGGTTTTTTATTTCAAATTCCACCTTGTTTAATAATTCTTTAGAAACGCCGTAATTACTCAAGGTTTCGGAAAGTGAAGATTCGGCTTCTTTTTTTGAACGTTTCTGTGTGTCGTCTAAAAAAGTAACTATTATTTTTTCACCCTCTACGGTAATTTTTTTGACTTGCTCTTGGCTAATCAATTGCGCTATTTGTGAAAGCGGAATCTCGTCGGTTTTTTTGACATTGCCGAAAATGAGCGAGTAGAGGGCGGAAATCAGCATGAAAACAAGCAGAGCCGTTACAATCAAATTAAAAAACCCGCCTTTCTTTTTCTGTGGCGTTTTTTCTCCCGGTTTTAAGGGGTCGTTCATTGGGAGTATTATACAGCTAAAAACCAAAAAATCAAATTTAAATGAATTAAAGAAAAAAGATTGGAACAAAATACCGTCCGCGCGACTGGCGAAAGTATTGTTGCTAACAAAACCTAAAAAATAAGTATAAACGGTCCCTGACACCTTTTCCGCTCAATGTGTAAATAAAAATGGCCTGTGGTTAGAGCTTTAAACTCTAACTAAACAATTTCCGCATCGTTCCAACTTCAAAAAAGAAGCATGCTATTCGATGTTCTTCTTTCATGGTTTCAGTATAGCAGATATAATAATATAAAATTTATTCAGCCAGTTTTTTATTAAACTAAACGCTTGTGCATGAATGCATGGCCGGAGCCATGTTTTAAATATCTTTCAAAATCGAGCGCTTGTGATTTTGCTTTAAAAGCACAATACCAGATTAATTTGTATTCGCCTTTACCTTTCGTTGTTTTAACAGTTTTTTCTCTATGACTTTTCAAGCGTGTTTTCAAGTCTTCACTGAATCCAGTATAAAATTCCCCCGTTTCTGAATTCTTTAAAATATAAACGTAGTACATATTGATATTATATAATTCTACTTCGCAGAATGCCACTTGCCCTGCTTCGCCAAGGCTTCGCAGGGCCACCGCTTCATTCACTAATCGTGAATTTCACAGTGCTGCGCACTGCGAAGCTAAAACCAACTCTCTCAAGTTGGTTTTAGCAAAGCGGTGGAGATGGGCGGAATCGAACCGCCGTCTGAAGGAATTTTTACGGCAAGTCTACAAGCATAGGCCGTTTTTTGTTTTAAGCGAATAACCTAGGGAACGGACAAAAAAGTTATTCGCCGAGCTTCTTTTGCTTCGCCCTAAACACTGAAGCGGGTGTCGGGCTATCCCGAAAATATTACACTCACTGTCTTTTATCGGAAGTCAAAGAAGTAAGCGCTGGCTTAAGCGTAAGCCGGAGCCAGACCCGCGAAGTAAGGTGAAACCATACCTCGGAGTTTAGAAGTAAATTTAGCATTTACTAGTTTGCAAAAGTTTTACGAGTTATTGCAACTCGGCTGGCATGACATAAAACATTTCCCCCATCAAAGCCAATCATCCCCTTGTTAAAGTTCGACGGATTTCGCGGTCACTCTCGCGCTTTTTTATTTTCTCACGTTTATCAAACTTTTTCTTTCCGCGCGCCAGCGCGATCTCAACCTTTATCCGCCTGCCCTTAACATACACTGAAACCGGCACCACAGTCAAGCCGCGCGCGCCCGTCCCGCTGGCAACGCCCGCCAAGCGTCCGATTTCTCCCTTAGTTAAAAGTAGTTTGCGGTTGCGATAAGGGTCATAACTGGCGGGGGTGTTGCCGGCCTGATAAGGCGGAATAAAAGCGTTTATTAAAAAGATTTGCCCGTCGCGCGCGATTACGTGCGCGCCTTCCAGTTTGCCATGTTTGGCGCGTAAAGATTTCACTTCAAAACCAAGCAACTCGATACCCGCCTCTAGACGTTCTAGAAGTTCATAATCAAACCCAGCTCGGCGATTAGTGAGCAAAGTCATAATTTAATTTTAGCACAAAGGTAAACAAATATTGATTCTATTTTCTTGATTCAATAATTGTTGTAGCCACATTCTGGGGCACGATATCGTAACGCAAGAATTCCATAGTGAAGTTGCCTCGGCCCTCGGTCAGCGAACGCAAAGAAGTGGCATATCCAAACATTTCCGAAAGTGGCACAGTAGCCCTGATAACCTTGTTCATAGAACGGTCTTCCATGCCTTCAATCAATCCGCGCTTGGAAGAAATGTTGCCGGTTATTTCACCCATAAATTTTTCAGGCACAACCACTTCAAGTTTCATCATAGGTTCCAATAAAACCGGCCCAGCGCGACGGCAAGCGTCTTGCACGGCCATAGAGCTGGCAATTTTGAAAGCAATTTCCGAAGAATCAACATCATGATACGAACCGTCATAAAGTTCGCAGGATATATCCGTCAATCTAAAACCGGCCACCACTCCCCGCTCCAGTCCTTCGCGCAAACCTTTTTCCACGGCCGGTATAAATTCCACCGGAATAACGCCACCCTTAATTGAATTTACAAATTCAAAATTTTTGTCACGTTTGGTGTTTTTCGGTAAATCTTCAGGGTCAACGCTTTTATCGAGCGGACACACACGCACTCGCACATGACCATACTGGCCATGTCCGCCGGTCTGGCGAATATATTTACCCTCGGCTTCAGCTTCTTTAGTTATAGTTTCACGATAAGCCACTTGCGGTTTACCGACATCGGTTTCTACTGAAAATTCCCGCTTCATACGTTCCACAAGAATTTCCAAATGCAACTCGCCCATACCCCAAATAATCGTTTCTAAAGTTTCCTGATCGGTCGTCACGCGAAAAGTCGGGTCTTCTTGGGAAAGACGGTTTAAGGCCAGTCCCATTTTTTCTTGGTCAGCTTTGGTCTTCGGTTCAACGCGCAAAGAAATAACCGGCTCGGGGAAAACAATACGCTCCAGTATAATTGGCTTATTTTCGTCGCATAAAGTATCGGAAGTAATTGTGTCTTTTAGTCCCACGGCCGCGGCAATTTCGCCGGCAAAAACTTTTTTGACTTCTTCGCGCTCGTTGGCATGCATGCGCAAAATACGCCCGATACGCTCACGATTGCGTGTACGCGGATTATAAACATATGAACCGGCAGCCAAAGTGCCGGAATAGACTCGGAAAAAAGTGAGCTGGCCAACGAACGGATCGGCCTGTAATTTAAAAGCTAGCGCGGCAAAAGGTTCCGTATCGGAAGCCAGACGCTCTTCTTCGGCATCGGTTTCCGGATTAACTGCTTTGATTGGCGGAATATCCAAAGGCGACGGTAAATAATCCACGACCGCGTCCAGCATCAGCTGGACGCCTTTGTTTTTTAAAGCTGAACCGCACAGTACGGGAAAAATTTTATTTTCTATCGTTGCTTTGCGTAAAATCTTTTTTAAAATTTTAATCGGAATTTCTTTGCCGGCTAGATATTCATTTAAAACAGTTTCATCATTCTCTACGATTTTTTCCACCAATTCATGGCGGTATTTTTCAGCCGATTCTTTTAATTCATCTGGTAAGGGAATCTCTGTAACAAGTTCTCCCTTAGCGCCTTCAAAGGTATAAGCTTTCATATTCAATAAATCAACAACGCCACGATGATGCTCTTCTTCGCCAATAGGAATCTGAAGGCGCACTGCGTCTTTGGAAAGCCGTTCTAAAATTGTGCCGAAAGAACGCTCAAAATTCCCGCCCATACGATCCAGTTTGTTAATAAAACAAACACGTGGCACGCCACCTTCATCGGCGTAGCGCCAGTTGGTTTCGCTTTGAGGTTCCACGCCGGCCACACCATCAAAAACCACCACCGCGCCGTCTAAAACTCGCAAAGAACGTTTGACCTCGGCCGTGAAATCAATGTGTCCGGGCGTGTCAATAATATTAAAACGGTGAGTTTGTTCCTTCTTTTTAACAGGATCGGTGGGATCCACTCCGTCGCTCGCGATTGAGGGAGTCCAAAAACAAGTGGTGGCCGCGGATGTAATGGTAATACCTCGTTCGCGCTCCTGTTCCATCCAGTCCATTACTGTATCGCCTTCGTGGACTTCGCCGATTTTATGCGAAACGCCGGTGTAAAAAAGTATACGTTCAGACACGGTCGTTTTACCCGCGTCAATGTGGGCGATTATTCCAAAATTCCTGGTTTTTTCTAAGGGATAACTTCTATCCATGTGAATTAGGTTCTGGGCTTAAGGTTTTAGTAATAAAAAAACGCCTCCGCGCCAAAGACACTATACACCCTAAAAACATCTCGCGCAAATGCAAATAAAAATGGCCACCGTAGGTGCGGTGGCCATTGAACAGACTAATTCTTTTATCTTTGTTGGGCTAGTTTGAGAAGAATATCACTTAACGAAAAATACTTAATGAGCGGAATTTGAGAATCCTTGAATCCTTTTAATCTTAAGGTCTCAATTACAAAAATCGGGTCATTGAAGCTATCGGGGTGTGGTAATAATATACAAGTTGCCAGACCTCTGTCGCGGTGATTCTGTCGCCGCCAATATCCTATCCAAAATTTTTTCCCTTCATTCCAAAAGAAACGATAGAAAATGCGGTCTTGCTCATTCACATATTTTTTCTTAAATGACAACTTGTCATTTGTTTTTTTAAAATTATAAACTATAGATGACCCAAAACTGTCTTCCATCGTGCCGTGTATTTCTCCGAATCCCATGATACTGCCCGAGAATTTGTTTCCACAAACCCCTGGACCAGTTGTATTTTTATAGAAAAAAATACCACTGATGAGAAAACTGTCGTTTAATTCCATTGTCGTGGTTTTCAAGGAACGGTTGGTTTATCTCCGTCCAAATTCATACTATACACAAGCAAGCATTTCGTCAAGTATTTTAAATTTCAGATTTCAGAACTTTTTTCCTATTTACCGATTTCAAGCGATCGCAGAAATTAGGTAAAGACATTTTGTTCAGTGATCAACGCGTCGCGGAGTATCCCCTGGTTAGCTTAAAGATTTTAAAGGTGCTTCTTAACCCAAGAGTTTTAATATACTCGAAAAATTCCTTTGGCAGAGGCGAAGGTCCAACCCAGGCGCTTTTCTGAATCATAATGAAACCAAGCTTTTTCAAATGCATTCGAAACCACTCCCGCTCTTTTTTCTTTAGTTCCGGAATATCGTAAATGATTAAAGAATTTTTGGGGGTATTTTCTTCGGTCTTAAAATTAAAAACTTTCAGGGTATTTTCTTTTCGAGAGAGGTATGCTCTGCCTTTTCCGGTAATTCTATACTCTCCATACTTTTCAGTGATATATCCCGAGTTTTTTAATTTTGAACAATTGTTTGCAAGCGTTTGGTATTTATAATATCTGAAATCCGGTAATCCCAAAAATCCTACTTTCATACCTTTGTATTTGAGTCCAGGTTTCATTACCGCCAAATAATGCAATATATCTATTTCTGCAGGCATGTCATTAATAATACCCTCAATGTTTACCGATTTCAAGCGATCGCATAAAAACGGTAAAAAAGAAAAACTATGTTGTCTATAAAAACTACCAAGTGAAGTGGGCGAAGGCCTTGTTGGCTTCGGCCATTTTGTGGGTGTCCTCCTTTTTTTTGACAGCCGCGCCTTCATTCTTGGCAGCGGCCAAAAGTTCTTCAGCCAGTTTTTCAGCCATTGGTTTACCTTTCTTGCCACTGGCGGCAGTGATTATCCATCTCATAGACAACTGCAAGCGCCGTTCGGGCCGCACTTCGCGCGGAACTTGATAGTTCGCGCCGCCGATGCGGCGCGAACGCACTTCCGTCAAAGGACCGGTGTTCTTCAGCGCGTTCTCAAAAACTTCCAGAGGATTGGCGCCCTTACTTTTTTCTTTTATTAAATCCAAAGCCCCATAAACTACTTTGCGCGAGGTCTCTTTTCTGCCAGCTTGCATTAAATAGTTTATAAATTTCGTAACTTTAGGGGAATTATAAACGGGATCAGCCGGCGGTTCTTTTCTGCTTTTTATTTTACGTCTCATTTTATTTTTTAGGCCTCTTGGCCCCATATTTACTGCGTTCGCTCATACGGTTTTCCACTCCCGTCGCGTCATAACGCCCACGCACTACGTGATAGCGCACACCGATAAGATCTTTGACCCGCCCACCACGCAACATAACCACCGAGTGTTCCTGTAAATTATGCCCAATACCGGGAATATAGGCCGTGACTTCCGCGCCATTAGTCAGACGCACACGCGCGATTTTACGTATGGCTGAATTGGGTTTTTTGGGCGTAATGGTCGTAACTTTAGTACACACGCCACGTTTAAAAGGCGACGGATAAGAAACCGGTCGATTTCGCAGGACATTAAAGCCAAATTGAAGCGCGGTCGTACGCGAGCGACGACGCGACTTGGTGCGCGGATGTTTAATAAGCTGATTAATTGTCGGCATAATAATAAAAAAGTAGCTCTTGGCTACTCGCCTAGTTTAGCAGAAGAGTCGTTTGCTGGCAACTCTATTGGCAATCCCACTTTGAAATCCTTCTTTATTATGCCGGCGTTTATAGATATTGGTTCAGAGGCAAAGATTTGAGTATAAGAACCATCTTCTAGTTTACGTTCAATGGTTACACAATAACTTCCGTTGGGAACTAAGCAAAAATAACGTCCGTATTTGTCGGTTGCGCGTTGAGTAATTTGATTTTTAAGATCGGCGGAAAAAACCTTAATAAGAGAGAAGGATAGCGGATTGCCTTCAGAATCAGTAACTTGTCCAAAGGCACGCGTCTTTAACCCTACCCGGCGAATAAAAACTAAGACTAAATACAGACTAAAGATAACGATATTGTAAGTTTTAGGAATGGAGAGGACAGCTGCTAAGGCAACAAAGAAACCAAAGAAGAAAAATATAGTGGTTACGCGCGCCAAAATACGATCGCGTCTTGAATAAAACTTCATGAGTTTTTGCTTATTCTTGGCGAATTCATTCCAATCAAACTTTACCGGGTCCATGGGCAGGTTTCTGGCAATAACCTGACTTTCCTCTTTGACTTCAAAATAGTCGCCGAAATAGAGGTCGTGATAGAGCTCGTCGCGACTTTTGCCTGATAACTTTTCCGAAGCAAAAGTGTAGTTAGTTTTATGGGGTACCACTTTATATACGCCGGGTTGCACCAAGAAGCCGAAACGTCCGTCGAGGTCGGTAATTGAAGTGGTGATTTCTCGTCCGTTCAGATCATAGAGAACAACCACCGCCGGATCCAAGGGCTGTTTGGTTATTGAATCATAAACTGTTCCCCATGGACGGGCGCGTTTTCTGACACCTAAGGCCGCCATCAAGAGCGACCATAAACGATATGGCAATAAAAATATTTCCGAAAACGAAAGAGGGTTGGCGAACATCATTGTGGTTACGGTCATAGTTGCGCTAACACCCACGCCCACAGTAGTAACTATTTTGGTTCCTAGATCCACATTAGGCGTACGCATAAAGTCACGCGCGTCAACTAAAAGATTTGGTATTTCGGAAATTTTCTCTTTCAATAAAACTACGGTTGGAGATGAGGATGGCGTAACAGGTGGAGGTGGAGGTGGAGGTGGAGGAGGTGGAGGAGGTGGTGGAGGTGGGGGTGAAGAATTATATTCATCATTATCTAAAATCGAACTACAGCCTGGATCGGCCATATCAACCAAACCATCTCCATCATCATCAAGACCATTACTGCATTTAAAAAGAGGGGTTATAATATTAAACTCACTAGTATCTACCGACGACTCACAGCCTGGATCGGCCATATCAACCAAACCATCTCCATCATCATCTAAATTATTTGAACACGCATAAACAGGAGGGCAGGTACCGAGCTCTAGACAAGTCTTGGGGGGGGTTATAATTATAATTGATCCCGCCGCCTCACTATCATCAGTCAACGAATCACATTCATTATCGTTCGGATAATCAGTTTTTCCGTCACCGTCATCGTCGGTAGTATTATTACATTCCGGACGCGAAGTGCGCGGACGCCAATCTGTTTGTACACAGGCGTTCGTAACTGAACAATTAAATTGTATCCAGCCATAATTTTCACTCCAAACAAAGCCGGTAAACTGTCCGGAAGAATTGATGGTCACTCCCCCGTTAGGTGGATTGAAATTAATCCATCCGGCATTTTCCCCCCAAGCATAACCGGAAAGCGAACCATTGCCGTTATTAACAACCCCGCTTTGTGCGGGATTAAGATTTATCCAACCCAAATTTGTGCTCCAGGCGTAACCGGTCAGAGCCGTGTCCGTTATGGCAACATTACAATAATTACTGCAACCAAAATTTATCAAACTTGAATTTGAATAAAGCAAAGCAGAATTATTAGCGATATCAATTGTCCCGTTAGTATTAGAGGCTTGAACTGCGCCAGCCAGTAAAAATAAAGTCGAGAAAAAAATTATTTTAAAATAAAATTTAGTCATAGGTAATAAAAATACTAAAAATCATCTAACTGCATTTCCCAATTAATACTCTGACCTCCCCGCCTGAAAAAGAAACACAGAAGGGTTCGCCGGAAAGTTCGTCATAAAGCGTTATCCCCGCGCGTTTCTCTAGTGAACCAATAGTCAGATTATCAGTAAAAATATCCTTAAAATAAGAAATTCCATTTACAATCTTGTCACTAATTGAAGAGAAAAAATTTGAAACAGATTGAGTGATAAGATTATCTAGACCATCAGAAGAACCAGAGGGAACACCGGCACCGGAAACTCTGAGTTCT
>MFVN01000009.1:6302-8557 GCA_001786095.1 Candidatus Nomurabacteria bacterium RIFCSPLOWO2_02_FULL_42_17 | reverse complement strand
AATAAAAGGCTGAGCGATAAAAATTCTTATGGGCAATACGATCAAAACGGCGATTAGACCGAAACGCAGAAGATCCCAAGCATTTTTCCAAAAAGAACCGCTTTTCTCGTCTGGGCGGATTATTTTTTCTTCAACCATAACGTCATAATAACACAAAAAACATTTTGTTAAAAGTTGCTTCAATACTTAAAGCTTAATATACTGTCTTTATGTTTATTATCGGCCTTGGTAATCCCGGGGAAAAATATAAAAATAACCGCCATAATGCTGGCCGATTGGTTTTGCAATTTATTGCCGACCGGCAGGGAATAGAATGGAAGGAAAATAAAAAACTTCACGCCTTAGAAACTAATGCCAAATTCGACAAATCCAAAGCTGTTTTTATTTTACCCGAAGGTATGATGAATAATTCCGGCAAAAGCGTCGCCTCGCTTATAAAATCAAAAAAAGATCTGATGGGGTTGGTTGTTTTACATGATGATTTGGATTTGCCATTAGGGTCAATCAAGATATCTTTTGCGCGCGGTTCAGGCGGTCATCGTGGAGTGGAATCTATTATGCGCGCGCTTAAAACGCGCGAATTCGCGCGCGTTCGTCTAGGCATTTCGCCGGCCACGCCTTCCGGCAAGCTTAAAAAACCGCAAGGAGAAAAAGCAGTGATTAATTTTATACTTTCGGATTTTAAACCGGCGGAATTAACAATGCTCAAAAAAGTTTCCAAAACTGTTGAAGAGGCGTTGGGTGCGTTCGCGACCGAAGGCCGCGAACGCGCCATGAATTTGTTTAACTAATTACTTTTTGGATTGGTTTTCAGGAGTTGCGTCTAAAAAGGTAAATGTCAGGCGGTGGTCGGCTGGTTCGAAGAGGGTGATTTGAAAATCATAAGTTTTTCCAAGTTCCAGTTTTTCGCGCAGTTTGGCTTCCGAACCGAAATTGGAAACATGCACCAGGCCGGCTACGCCTTCTTTAATGGAAACCAAAGCGCCATGCTTGTTGTATTTGATGACCACGCCTTTTATAATATCGCCCTTTTTTAATTTATCTTCAAATTCTTTCCACGGATTTTCTTTCAAAGCTTTTATGGAAAGAGAAATTTTACCGTCTTTAATTTCTATAATTTTGGCGCGCACCTTGTCGCCGACTTTAATCATATTGCGCAAATCCTCCACCAACCCCCAATCAATTTCAGAAATATGCACTAAACCTTCCAGCCCCTCTTCCAGTTTTAAGAAAACTCCGAAATCCACGACACCCGTTACGGCGCATTCTAATTCGTCATTAACGGAATATTTAGCGACGATGGATTTCTGTTCTTCCGAGCCCGTTTCTTTTTCCGAAAAAATAAGCTTGTTTTCTTTTGGCAAAATCGAAATTATATTTACGGAAATTTTTTGGCCAACTAATTTTTTAAGTTCGCGCAAAATCTGATCCTTGTCGCCGTCCGGCACTTCCGGATAGTGGTCAACCTTAAGCTGGGAAGCCGGCAGAAAACCCTGCAAACCCTGCCACTCTAATATGAGTCCGCCTTTGTTGGCGTCTTTAATCGGAAGCTCTAAAAGTTTCTTTTCTTTAATAACCTGTTCGGCCTCATTCCAAATCTGGGCTTGTTTAGCTTCTTTGAGAGAAAGTTCAATATAACCATCTTCGTTCTCGCGTTCCACGACTTTAGCTTTAATCATGTCACCCGGCGCAATTTTTTTAATAATATCTTTAGCGGAAGTATATTCACGGCCGTAAATTATACCTGTGCCAAAAGGTGCCAAGTCTATATAAATTGAGGATTTTCTCACAGCCATAACCGGACCTTCCACTAAGTTACCCATAGCCGGTTCCACGAGCGTGCGCGTTATATCTATATTTGGTTTAACTATTGTTTCACTCATGCTTCCTAAGTTAACGTTTTTTTCACTATAATGCAAGTGCTATGGTTAAATTAGATTAATATCCCCACTTGGCGACCTGGTCGCCAAGTGGTTATTTTTCTAGTTCTTTGTACTTTTCTTTATTTGCTTTAATATTTTCCAACGAAGAGAGGGCAAATTTTTTGTATTCTTCTCGTGAATGAAATTGCCCTAGGACTATTTCTTTTTGAGCGCAGATTTCAAACAGGCAATTTTTGGGATCTACATACTCGTTCCAACTTGATTTTATTAACTTGGCGACCTGGTCGCCAAGTTCACCTTTTTGTTTATCATTTAAATTAACATAGGCACTTGCATGAAGAAGATACTTATTCGAATCTATATGTTTTGCTT
>MFVN01000009.1:0-6283 GCA_001786095.1 Candidatus Nomurabacteria bacterium RIFCSPLOWO2_02_FULL_42_17 | reverse complement strand
GGAGCCTGATCTTTTATGTTTTTTATTGAAATACCAAGAATATCCCCCAAGTAAACGTTTCATAAATTTACTTATTCCGTCTTTTTCTATTTGTTCCAAAATAAAATGAAAATGGTTAGGTAATAAGCAATATGCTATAAATTTAACTAAAGGTTTATTTTTTGTTTTTTCTTTTACAAAACTTTGTTCATATAAACTTCCAGCTAGTTCAATTGAATTGAAGGTAAGCATACACTCAAAAAATCTCCCAATTTCTTCTTGGTTGGTAAATATATTTCTTTTATCTACACCTCTATTTAGGATATGATAAATTTCCCCACGAGCCAATTTTGTTTTTCTCATCATCATATTCTACCACTTGGCGACCTGGTCGCCAAGTGGGGGTGGGGATTTTTTGTTTTCTTTTTACAAGTTTTTTTGATATACTGAAAATAATGATAATCACATATTTTGGTAAACAATTTTTCAAAATTACTCAAGGCGATCTAACGATCGCCTTGAACCCCGTAGGCCGCGAGTCGCGATTGGCCGGGCAGGTTCCTCGTTTTGGCGCCGACATCGCGCTTTCCTCCGTAAATCACCCCGACTACAACGGCTCTAGTCAGATGTCTCATGGCGAACGTCAGCCCTTAAGTATTAACAGTCCGGGTGAATATGAAGTTCATGGAGTATTGATAAATGGATTTTCGGTTCCTACTGAAATTGACGGGAAGAAATATTTGAACACGATTTTCTCTTTCAAGGTTGATGAAATGAATTTGTGTTTTCTGGGCGCGCTAAAAAATACCGTTCTTCCGGCTGAAGTTTTAGAAGAACTGGATTCGCCCGATGTGCTTTTTATTCCACTTGGAACATTGGTGCCCGCCACGGTTTACAAACTAGCCACTACATTGGAAGCCAAGCTTGTGATTCCTATGGATTACGACGACAAAAGTTTAAAAATGTTTTTAAAAGAAGCCGGCGCTGAAGACCAGAAGCCTGAGGAAAAACTTATGCTTAAGCGTAAGGATTTGGAAGAAAAAGACGGCGATGTTGTGGTTCTAACTCCAGCTCGGCAATGAGCGCTTTTTGGGAAAACTTGCGCCGTCGTCCTTTAGCTCAACGCAAACGCATTTTGGCCGTGAGTGTTTTTATTGTAACCGTGCTTATTGTCGGATTATGGCTGGCGTTTTTACCGGCGCGTTTTAAGGGAAATTCTTCCGATTGGGGACTGAAAGAACCTGTGCAATTTTTCAAAAATTTATTTTCTTCGGATTTCAATTCCCCTTAATTTTTGGTATAATAAATACATATGCCTAAAGAAAACGCTTTACCAACGCTCTATAAACAAAACATTATACCGGTCAATATTGTGACGGAAATGAGGGAATCCTATTTGGACTATGCCATGTCGGTTATTACTGCCCGGGCGTTGCCGGATGTTCGAGATGGGCTTAAGCCCGTACATCGGCGCATACTCTACTCTATGCATGAGATGGGGCTAACATCCTCATCTCGTTTCCGTAAATCGGCGGCTGTGGTTGGTGATGTGCTTGGAAAATACCACCCCCATGGCGACGTAGCTGTTTATGATTCTATGGTCAATATGGCTCAAGAATTTTCTCTCCGTTATCCGCTTATTTGGGGACAGGGTAATTTTGGTTCAATTGACGGCGATTCGGCCGCGGCTATGCGTTATACTGAAGCTAAAATGTCGCGCATTTCCTCTGAACTTCTGCGCGATCTTGAAAAAAATACAGTAGCTTTTCGCCCGAACTATGACGCTACTCGCAAAGAGCCGGTAGTATTGCCTTCAGCGGTGCCGAATTTGGTTTTAAATGGAGTTTTAGGTATTGCCGTTGGTATGGCCACCAACATTCCTTCGCATAATTTACGCGAAGTTGCGGATGCCTGCGTTCATTTGATTGAAAATCCAGATGCCACGACCGAAGATTTAATGGAATTTATCAAGGGTCCGGATTTTCCGACCGGCGGTTTAGTTTTTGGTCAACACGATCTTCTGCACGCCTATTCTTCCGGTCGCGGGGGCGTGGTTTGCCGTGGAGAAGCGGAAATTATTGAACCCAAAGCGGGCGCCACGCAGATTATTATTACCTCATTACCTTTTCGCGTTAATAAGGCCGACCTTATCACCAACATCGCTGATTTAGTGCAGGAGAAAAAGTTGGAAGGTGTTAAGGACGTGCGTGATCTTTCTACTCGTGATATAAAAATCGTGATTGATTTAAAGCAGGGCGTTTTTCCACAGAAAGTTCTTAACTTTTTATATAAACATACCCAGTTGGAATCAGCTTTTCATTTTAATACGGTAGCGTTGGTGGACGGCATACCCCAAACACTTTCGCTTAAGGGATTGCTCTCGGAATTTTTAGCGCATCGCGAGTATGTAGTTAAGGCGCGCACGCAGTTTGATCTTGAACGCGCGCAAGAACGCGAGCATATTTTACTTGGTTTAAAAAAGGCCCTAGATCACATTGATCGTGTTATTTCAATAATCCGCAGTTCTAAAGATGCCGCTCTGGCTAAACTTAATTTAATGAAGGAATTTAAGTTTTCAGACGCGCAAGCCACGGCTATTTTGGAAATGAAACTCCAAAAATTAGCGGGTTTGGAACGCAAGAATGTTGAATTAGAACTTAAGGAAAAACAAGAATTTATCGCGGAACTCAAAACCCTTCTCGCCAGTCGCGCAAAAATGCAGAAACTCATAGGAAAAGAAATTGTGGAAATAAAAGAAAAATACGGCGATGATCGGCGCACTAAAATCGTCAAGGGCGGAGTCAAGGAAATTTCCGATGAGGATTTGGTGCCGGAGAAGGAATCGGTTCTGGTTTTTTCGGCTGGCGGTTATGTTAAGCGTACTGACCCAACCGAGTATCGCCGACAGAAGCGCGGCGGTGTGGGCGTGATTGATTTGGAAACTAAAGAAGAAGACTTTGTGACTATTCTGCTTTCCGCCAACACGCACAGTGACTTGTTATTTTTTACCAATTTGGGCAAGGTTTTTCAAATGAAAATGTATGATCTGCCTGAGGCCCGGCGTGCTACGCGCGGTAAATCTATAATGAATTTTCTCCAGCTGGGTTCCGATGAAAAAGTTACTTCCATTTTACCGATGCCTAAAGAAGTTAAAAAATCTTCAGTGCCGCCGCTTTTGATGGTTACGAAAAACGGCACGGCAAAAAAGACGGCTGGCGATGGTTTTCGAGATGTGCGTCGTTCCGGTCTGATCGCCATAAAACTTACTAAAGGTGATGAGTTACAGTCGGTGCATTTTGTCGATAAGGGTGATGAAGTTATTATGGCCACCACCAAAGGGCAGTCTATACATTTCAAAGAATCTGACATACGTTTAATGGGTCGGACGGCCGGCGGAGTGCGGGCGATGAAGATTGACAAGGGTGATTCGGTTATCGGCGTGGATACGATAAAATCGTCGGCCAAGGATGGATTCTTTTTAACTATGAGTCAGAACGGATTAGGCAAAAAAACCACGCTCAAAGAATATAAAGTGCAGAAACGTGGGGGATCGGGAATTAAAACGGCTAAAATCACGCCTAAAACGGGCGACTTAATAGTCGGGCGGGTTATTCGCGAAGAAGAAGAGCTTATCGCTATGTCCAAAAAAGGACAGGTGGTTCGCGTGCAACTGGGTTCGGTGCCGGCGTTGAGGCGTTCCACCCAAGGCGTTACCATAATGAAGATGCGTCCGGGCGATGGCATTGCTTCCTTAACATGCCTATAAAAAATTTATGATATAATTATGGTGTGTTTTCTGATCCTGAAAAGAATATAAAACAGTTTGATTTACGTGAAGGGCAACACGTGGCTGATTTGGGCGCCGGCTCGGGTGCGTGCGCCCTCGTCGCCGCGCGCGCGGTGGGTAGTCAAGGCAAGGTTTACGCTCTGGAGGTTCAGCGCGAGTTGTTGTCCGGTATAAAAGATGAGGCCGCGCGCGCCAAACTTTTTAATGTGGAAGTTATTTGGGCTGATATTGAAAAAGTTAACGGCACTAAACTTCGCAATTATGCTGTGGACGCCGTTATTGTTTCCAACGTGCTTTTCCAGATTGAAGACAGAGGAAATTTTATCAAAGAAATCAAGAGAATTTTAAAACCCGGCGGACGAGTATTGATTGTCGATTGGTCGGATTCTTTCGGTGGGCTAGGCCCGCAGAGTTCGGCCGTGGTTCCGCCCGAGAAAGCGCGCGCGCTTTTTGAAGGAGCGGGCTTCAAGTTTGAACAAGTCATCGACGCCGGCGCGCATCATTATGGTATTATTATGTCTAAGGTCTAGAAACTAGCACCTAATTCATTATGTCCAAATTTCAGCTAATTCTCGCAATCATCTTCGCGGCTTTCGCGGTTTTGGCGGTAGTAATTTTTTCCGGGCTTATGCCCGGCACGGGAGATGTCGGCGGTAAGGTTGTTTTATGGGGCACCTTGCGCAAGGCCGATATGGGTCCGCTGTTGGAAGATTTCAGTCGTATAAATAAACCTGTCATGGTTGTTTATGAAGAAAAAAATAATGATACTTATGAAAACGATCTCTTGAACGCCTTGGCTTCGGGGCAGGGGCCGGACCTTTTTTTACTGCCCGATGATTTAATACTGACTTTCAGCGATAAACTGGTAAATATTTCCGCGCAAGCCCTGCCCGAAAAAGTTTTTCGCGATACTTTCATACAAGAAGCCGATTTATATCGCATGCCTGAAGGGGTTTTAGCTTTGCCGTTAGCCGTCGATCCGATGGTTATGTATTATAACCGCGATCTTTTTGACGAAGCCGGCATTGTTACGCCTCCAAAAACCTGGGATGAATTTCCCGCTCTGGTTTCTAAATTTACTCGCAAGGATTCTTTCGGCAATCTTACTCGTGGCGCCGTGGCTATGGGTTCCTATGACAATGTCAGTCATGCCAAAGATATTCTGGCGTTTATGATGTTACAGGGTGGTAATCCTATAATTACGCGCGACTCAACCGGCGGGCTGGTAGTTTCCATTGATAGTCGGCAATCATCCGCTACACAAATGAATCCTTTTGAACAATCTCTCCGGTTTTACGCGGATTTCGCCAATCCCGCCGGCAGTTCTTACACTTGGGACAAATCTCGGCCGCTTTCCCAAAACGCTTTTATGAAAGGCGATCTGGCAGTTTATATAGGTTACGCCAGCGAACTTTTTACTTTGCGCGCCAAGAATCCAAATTTAAATTACGATATTACATCTTTACCGGAGCTTAAGGACGCATCGCGCAAAATTGTTTTCGGGCGCATGCAAGGTGTAGCCGTGGCGCGCACTTCTAAAAACACCGCGCTGGCTTATCGCGCCGCTACCCTGCTCATCGGGAAAGATTTCGCGCAAAAGTTTTCCTTGCGGTTTTCTTTACCGCCGGCGCGTCGCGACCTTCTGGCCAACAAGCCGGCGGAGCCGTTTTACGCCGCGATGTTTTACGACTCGGCGCTGTTGGCGCGGGGGTGGCTGGATCCCGGGCCCAAGAAAACCGACGCGATTTTTCGGAGTTTGGTGGATGATGTTGTTTCCGGGCGTAGTATGCCGGTTCAATCCATCAGCGATGCCGTTACGCGCCTGGATGTCATATTAAAAACCTATAAAAAATCCACACGCCCATGAAGAAATTTTTACTGATTTTTTTATTTATCATTATTTTAGTTCCAATTATAGTCGGAGCCGCTGGGTTAGTACCCTGCGGTGGGGCGGGGGAAACGTCATGTAATTTTGACATGTTTATTGTTTTGGCAAAAAATGTTATTGACTTTCTCATCTTCGTTCTGGCTATGCCTTTGGCGGCTATTCTTTTTGCTTATGCCGGGTTTCTGCTATTAACTTCAGGTGGAAGTACGGAAAAAGTTACTAAAGCCAAACATATTTTCTGGAATGTGCTCTTGGGTTTTATCTTGGCTTTATGCGCTTGGCTTATCGTTATGACTATTTTGAAAGCCCTGGGCGTGGATGACGCCTACTCATTGCTATCGGATTGATTAATTTGTATAATTTATTCTGAAAATGCCATTAAATATATTAAAAGAAAACAGTACGCGGTCAAAGATTTTATCTTTGGTTGCGTCTTTTGTTTTGGTGGCCGGAATCGTTTTTATCTTTTCGGCGAACGCCCAGACAACTACTTACACCCTAACCGTAACTAAAGACGGCGCCAACGGAAGCTTGAGCACTAACACGGTCACCGGCGCCGGCACCTACACTTCCGGCAGCACGGTTACCGTTACGGCCGCGGCCGACTCTTCTTCCCAATTGGATAACTG
>MFVN01000008.1 GCA_001786095.1 Candidatus Nomurabacteria bacterium RIFCSPLOWO2_02_FULL_42_17 | reverse complement strand
GCCTTACTCGCTTTCCAAGCGAGCGCACTAGACCACTATGCGACCCCACCAACATTATCTAAAATAACCTATTTTTTCAAAATCTTCAAATGAAATAAAAAAAGCCCCGAGTGTGACAAGGGGCTTTTGAGGTGGGTGGTAATAACTAAACCACTTTTTTTTCTTATGCTTTTTCCCCCCGCAATTAAGGGGATGAGCGCAAGAAACAATTGATAACACATAAAGCACTATCAATGAAAGAATAATTATTTTTTTCATAATTATTTTTTTTAGAAATGAAATAATCTAACAAATCTCTACCTATAAGATACCACATTAATTCAAAAAAATCAGTTTGGACCTAGGCAGAATCGGACTGCCGTCTCCGCAATGCGAATGCGGCGTATTGCCACTATACTATAGGCCCATTATTAAATTATGAATCGGGCCGCTGGGAATCGAACCCAGTCTACACGCACCCGAAGCGTGCGTACTACCGGTATACTACGGCCCGGTGTGTCTTTACAGTTTGGCTCGAACTCATTTTATCAAAAACTACTGAACGAAACCAGACCGAGGAAGCCAACCCCGCCACCACTTTCTAAAAAATAACAATACTATTTATCCCAAATAAAACCATTACCAAAATGTCCATAACGAGCAGTTTCTTGATATTGAGGTTTTCGCAGGTCGAGAAAGTCGATAATACCTTTTGGTGTTAGGTTATAACCTTCGATAACCATTTCCTTGCCATCTACGATTACGGTAGATTGCAATGGTTCGGCTTTACCAATAGCATAAGCTAAATAACCAAACACTTCCTTGGCGTTATACTTTTTTAAATAGTCTACCGCAATTTTACGAGCCATATAAGCCGCGCTTCGGTCCACTTTGGTGGGATCCTTGCCACTAAAGGCTCCTCCGCCGACGGGAATCCTCGGCCCGTAATTATCAACCATTAATTTACGCCCAGTTACTCCAGTGTCTGCTTCAAATCCACCGGTGTGCCAATCCCCAGCTGGATTGCAATAAATTTCTGATTCTTTGAATTTTAAATTTTTGCTGTCTACCCATTCTTTTATATCCGTAAACAGTTCATCCTTCGAAATATTCTGAAAACTGGCAACTAACGCTAAAATCTCCTTTGTTTTTATATCTAATGTTACTTGTGTTTTACCGTCATCTTTACTTCCGTGTTTTTCAAAAATATAACGATTAAGCCCACGAGCTAACATTACTTCCATGGGCATTAGTTCTATTGTCTCATTGGTCGCGTATCCCACCATTATTCCTTGATCTCCAGCGCCCCCTGTATCCACCCCCGTAGCAATTTCAGACGATTGTTCAACTATATTTACTTGCACCCCGTATCTTCCTCCCAACATATCATGAATAAGTTTACGGACATTTGTATAACCATTACTGGTTACTTCCCCGGTCACTGTTATGATTCCATGCCCACCCATAGTTTCTACGGCAACTCTGGAGTAGGGATCTTGACGCAAAAGGTCATCTAAAATTGCGTCCGATATTCTGTCGCAAATTTTATCGGGATGCATGGGGGACACTGATTCTGCTGTTCTAATCATATTTTTATTCTAATAGTTAATAATACCTAATAAATTTATGTTCCAGTTTCCCAACCGGACATATATTCTTTTTGCTGGGCGGTTAATTTATCGATTTTAATTCCCACAGAATCAAGTTTAATTTGCGCGATTTCACTTTCGACCTCGAAAGGTAAATTATAAATCTGCTTTTTGAGTTTTCTTTTATTCTTAACAATAAATTCGACTGATTTGGCCTGCCCCGCAAAACTTAAGTCCATTACCGCTGACGGATGTCCCTCCGCGGCAGCCAAATTGACTAAGCGTCCTTCTCCGATTAAATAAACTTGCTTATCTTTAGCAACTTGATAACTCTTAACTCCCGTTCTCGCTTCTTCTTTTTTACCTTTAAGGGTTTCTAAATTTTTTACATCAATTTCAACATTAAAATGGCCAGCGTTAGCTAAAATTGCGCCATTCTTCATTTTTACAAAATGTCGGTTATCAATTACATTGCGATTACCAGTGGCAGTTACAAAAATATCGCCAATAAGAGTTGCTACTTCCATAGTCATTACAGCAAACCCATCCATTCTAGCTTCCAGTGCCCGGATAGGATTAATCTCGGTGATAATCACCTCCGCCCCCATACCGCGGGCGCGCGCGGCAATACCTCGACCCACCCACCCGTAACCGGCTACAACGAATTTTTTACCGGCTATTAAAATGTTAGTTGCTCTTATGATTCCATCAATTGTTGATTGGCCGGTTCCGTAGCGGTTATCAAACAAATATTTGATTTGTGAGTCATTAACCGCGACAATGGGAAATTGAAGCTTCCCGGACTTATTTAAACTTTTAAGTCTGTTCACTCCGGTTGTCGTTTCTTCGCATCCTCCCCATATAGTTTTATTTTGATTGGCTCTTACGGTATGAAGCAAGCCAATCAAGTCTGCCCCGTCGTCGATAACGATTTGTGGCCGGGAATCTAAAACTAAATTCAGATGTGTGAAAAAAGTCTTCCGATTTTCACCTCTTTTAGCAAAAACAGGGATTTTAAAATAATGAACCAAAGCGGCGGCTACGTCGTCTTGGGTAGAAAGGGGATTAGAAGCACACAAGAAAACTTTAGCTCCTCCTTCCTTTAACGTCAACATAAGATTGGCTGTTTCTGCTGTGATATGAAGACAAGCCCCAATGATAATTTTTTTGAGTGTTTTGTTCTGCTTAAATTGTTTAGCGATAAAACGCAAAACAGGCATTTCTTTCGCCGCCCACTTGATCCTTTTCAATCCCTTTTCGGCAAGTTTGATATTTTTTACATCATACTTCATATAAATTTTTTGTTTAATTTATTCATTAATTATAGTCAAATTAATCACTGGGGTCAATCTATTTACTAATGTTAATTGTTGTGATACTTTATCAATATCAATATGAAAATTCTTGCTGTTGGTTCGATTGCTTTTGATACAATAAAAACACCCTTTGTCAGCGGTAAAAATGTTTTAGGCGGGTCTCTTACTTATTTCTCTTTAGCCGCCAGTCATTTTGCAAAAATTTATCCCGTCGGAGTTGTTGGCCGTGATTTTAAACCAAAACACTTCAAGCTTTACCGGAAACACAATATAAATTCGCAAGGGTTGACTAGGGCCGCGGGTAAAACTTTTAGCTGGTCCGGCCAATATGATTACGATTTTAATAACCGTAAAACCGTATATACTCATCTTAACGTATTCGCCAATTTTGATCCTGTTTTACCTACTGCTTACAAATCAATTCCCTATCTTTTTTTGGGGAACATGGATCCGCAATTACAACTGAACATCTGCCGGCAAACGGCTAACCCTCGGCTTATTGTCGCCGACACAATGAATTATTGGATTGAAAGAAAAAGAAAAGAACTTTTGAGGACATTAAGGTTGATAGACATATTGATTATTAACGATGCGGAGACCAGGCAATTAGCCAAAGAGCATAACTTATATAAAGCCGCAAGAAAGATAGTCAGTTTAATGAAACCTACAAGAAGGGGTGGTTCGCCGACATTAATAATCAAGCGCGGAGAATATGGCCTTTTAATGTTTACCCGTAAAAATTGGTTTAGTTTGCCAGCTTTTATTCTGGAAGATGTTTTTGACCCTACTGGAGCGGGAGATGCCTTTGCCGGCGGGTTTGTTGGATTTTTATCAAGACAGAAACATCTAAATGAAAAAAGCTTTCGAAAAGCCACTATGTATGGAACTATTATGGCTTCTTTTTGCGTAGAACAGCTTGGTCCGAAAAAATTAATTACATTGAAGCGCCGGCAAATACAAGAACGATTCAAAAAATTTAAGAAGCTTTTCGCTTTAATATAAGAAGTTAGGGAGTAATGATTAACTATGCGCGATGCAGGGATTGAACCTGCGGCCTTTCCGATGTGAACGGAACGCTCTACCACTGAGCTAATCGCGCCCCATTAGTGCCTAGAATACAGTAAAATCCGTCAAAATCCAAGCCCTTTACTGTTTATGTTTTACTTGATAAGATTATAATCAATGGAAAAAAAAGAAATAAAATTTCCTACCCCGAGTAAAATGGATGATCTGGTTTTAGAATTTAAAAAATTATCTCATATAAAACACGTGGCATTACCAGAGAAAGATGAGTTGATGTATGAAAATCGTCCAATACGCGAACAGGTGGAAAAAGCTTTTCTAAACGCCCCATTATCTGAACAAACAAAACTTTGGCTTGAAAACAGCGTAGTTAAATATATCGAGAGTCCGATTATACTGGATGATTTTGAAGATGACGGTCCGCGCGATAAATTTGAAAAAACACTCGAAGGTAAAAAAGAAATTTACGATTTTTATAAAAGCAACCGCTTGCGCCGGACTAATATTAGTAATGTAATTCGTTTTTTCAAAGAACTTAAGCTTTTTGAAGAAAAATTTAAATTCTCGCCTGATTTAGCAAAAACACTGGATGAAATTTATTTTATGGTTTCTATAAAGTTTGAAGCTTACGAAAAAATGGAAATCAAAGATAAATTGGAAGTAACCCGCAAAGTCGCCAAACTTGCCCGTGAAATTTGCGTTGATATTATACAAAAATTTTCTCAAGTATCATTATGACCCATAAAATCACTTCCTTTATTATTGCTGAAACAGAACCGCGCCCCGACGTGCCTCAACAAGGCGAGCCGACGGCCGTGATTTCCGGCAAGAGCGCCCCGCACTATTTTGCAAAAACCGTGCCTAGCCAACTGATAGTGGGCGCGGAGAAAGTTTCCATTGCCGGGCGGGAGATTGAAATAATCGCCAAAACCTACGGCCCCGACACGATTTTGGTGGAAGGCACATTGGAAGTGCCGGATATTTTCGCCGAAGATGTTTGGAGTGTCAAAGATAAATTAAAAGAGACCTGCTACGATTTTGCTCGTCGACAAAATGCCAAAGATGAACCCGCCGAAGAATACACACTCTATCAAGTTTCCGGTTATCATGGTGATCCGGGAAAAATCGTCACACAAAAAGCCACGCGCATTGTCAGTCTTTTAAAATCAGAAAAGTTAGAACTTGATCCTAAAGAAATAGAATATTCGCTTTCTTTCCAATTTAAATACGGCAAGGGCGACTTGGTTATTGTGGATTGGGACGGAGCTTTTGCTTTTGACCAAGAAGGGGAGTTTGGCGAAACATTGGAACTTTTAGAGCTTGCTAATTATCAGCTTCTGCGTTATCGCATTTTGGATATACAATTAGACGATAAAATTAAAACAGTTTCCAAACTATCTATGGCCGACAAACGCCACTGGCGTTTATGGCGCTCTTCCGATATTTCAGCCGAGTTTCGGGGCCTTATAAAAACTCGTTCCCAAGCCATTGCCCAGTTTGAAGCGTTGGAACGCGATATCAAACTTATCGGCGATTGGTACTCGGCGCGACTCTATGACTTACTTTCCAAAAAATTCCGCTTGGACGGCTGGCGACAGGCGGTGCGCGAAAAAATGGATTCTTTGCGCGATATTTACACTATTGCGTCGGAAAATCTGGGAATGTCGCGTCACCAGCGCCTTGAATTAATTCAAATCTGGGCATTCTTCGTTCTTCAAATCGGCTGGTTTCTGTTGATTATTCTGGAATTCTTCTACTTCTCTAGTCAGTAATATGGCGGTTTTTGAAGAGTTTTACAAAGCGTTAAATAAAGAGCAAAAAGCGGCAGTGGATGCGACTGAGGGGCCGGTGATGGTGACGGCCGGGCCGGGGACGGGCAAGACGCAGATTTTAACTTTGCGCATTGCTAATATTTTGCGCAAGACCGACACCGCGCCGGAGAACATTTTAGCCCTCACTTTTACCGACGCCGCCGGCCAGAATATGCGGAAGCGGCTTTCAGAAATTATCGGCCCGCTCGCTTTTCGGGTAGAGATTAAAACTTTTCACGGCTTCTGTAACGATATTATTAAAAACTATCCAGAAGAATTCCCGCGCATTATCGGTTCAAGGCATATAGCCAAGTTTGATCAAGTTTCCATAATTGAGAAATTAATTGATGCCCCGCCGGCCGGCGGAGCGCTTAAAATCCTGCGTCCGTTCGGAGATCCGTATCTCTATACCCGGTCGGTCTTGGAATCCATAGACGGATTGAAACGCGAGGGCGTAAATCCAAAACGTTTTACCGAATTGGTGCGGAAAGAAAAGAAGAATTTTCAAAAAACTCCCCATCTTTACCACGAAAAAGGCGCGCATAAGGGCAAAATGAAAGGGGAGTACCAGAAACTCGAAAAACAAATCGCGAAAAATCATGAATTAAGCCGACTCTACTTTTCTTATCAGAAAACTCTTGAAAAGGAAAAACTTTACGACTACGCGGATATGATTATGGAAGTTTTTTTGGCTGTTTCAAAAAATAAAAATTTACTCCTTATTCTTCAGGAAGAACACCAATACATATTGGTCGATGAGCACCAAGACACCAATAATGCCCAAAATAAGATCTTAGAACTTTTGGCCGGTTTTCATCAAAACCCCAATATATTCGTGGTCGGTGATGAAAAACAGGCCATTTTCCGCTTTCAGGGCGCTTCTTTAGAAAACTTTTTATATTTCAAAAAACTTTATCCTAAAGCCAAATTGATTACTTTAACGGAAAATTACCGTTCCAGCCAGACTATTTTAGATTCGGCGCACAGTTTAATTTCTAACCTCACCTCACCCCAGCCCTCCCCGAAGGGGAGGGGGTCTAAGCTCATAGCCAAGACCGGCCACGAAGAAAAACCGCTTCACCTTCTGGCTTTTTCCAGCCAAGACGCGGAGAATTATTTTCTAGCTCAAGGTATCAAATTAAAAATAGACGGCGGAATAAAATCAGAAGAAATTGCCGTTTTATATCGCGACAATAAAGACGCTTTTCCGATCGCTCGGATGCTTGAGAAATTTAACATCCCCCATTCCATTGAATCGGATCAAGAACTGTTTTCCGATCCCGATGTCAGGAAAATAATTATTTTATTGAAAACAATTAATAATTACGGCGAGGATGAATATCTGGCCGAAGCTCTGCATCTGGATTTTTTAAACATTAATCCATTAGAGGTTTATAAATTGATTCGCCGGAGCCACAATGAAAAAAAGAATTTGTATGATCTGTTAGATTCACCCCCTCCCGTCCTCCCCCTTATTAAAGGGGAGGTACCGAAGGCGGAGGAGGTCTTGCGTGAATTAGCCAAAAAATTTTCCCGCTGGGCCCGGCTGGCCAAAAATGAAAATCTGCTCAAGGTTTTTGAAACGGTTTTTGAAGAATCGGGCATGTTGCGGACGATGATGGCCGGAGGCAGTATCTCGGGGCGCCTCGAGACAATCAACGCTTTTTTTGACGAATTAAAAGGGATAGTGGAGGCTAATCCCAAAGCGATGCTCGCTGATTTGTTTAAATATCTGGAAACAATTGAAAAACATCAGCTTTTCATAAGAAAAAGAAAAAGAATGATTAAAGCCGGCCGTGTCCGGCTGATGACCGTCCACCGCGCCAAAGGCCTTGAATTTGATTATGTCCATATCGCCGGCACCTGCGACGGTCACTTCGGCAACCGCCGTTCTTTGGATCGCCTGCCGCTTTTGCCGAAAGTTTATTTACTTACTGAACGGCCGATAGATTCCGTGGATGAAAACGCCGACGAACGGCGGCTGTTTTATGTGGCGCTGACGCGGGCGAGGAAGGGGGTGACGATTACTTATTCAAAACAAAGCGAAACTGGCCGGGAGCAATTGCCGAGCCAGTTTATCACGGAAATCAGAAAAGATTTGATTGAGGAGATTGATACTTCTAAATTCGAAAAAGATTTTGAGGAAAAAAAACATATTTTGTTTTCTCCTCCCCCTGATAAGGGGGAGGTTGGGAGGGGGTTAAGCGTCCTTGATCAGGAATTCGTCCGCGAACTTTTTGAAGGGCAGGGATTTTCGGTCACGGCCCTCAATAATTATCTGGAATGCCCGTGGAATTATTTTTATTCCAACCTGCTTCGCCTGCCGAAAGCCAAAAACAAGCACATGATGTACGGCACGGCCGTGCACAACGCCTTGCGCGATTTTTTCCCCCAGCTTAAAGACCGCGATTTACCGAAAGAAAATCTGCTCCGGAGTTTTGAGTTTTATTTAAACAAGGAACCGATGAACGACCGAGATCTGGCGGAAGTTTTTAAAAAAGGGAAAAAATCGCTCTCTGGTTACTACGATAGGTATTACAAAACTTGGGAGCGCAATGTTTTAACGGAATATGGAATTAGAGGCATTGATATAGAACTGCCCGTTCATTTGACCGGCCAGTTGGACAAGCTTGAATTTGTTGACCCCTTGATGGACTCAGGGCAAGCGGGGGTAAATGTGGTTGATTATAAAACCCGCCAGCCACTTTCCAGAAATGAAATTGAAAAGCGCGGCTATAAGCGCCAGCTGGTTTTTTACAAACTGCTTTTGGATAATTTCGGCCCCTCGACAAAGCTCGGGGCAAGTAAGCCGAAATTCGAAATGGTCTCGGGCGAGCTGGATTTTATCGAGCCTAACCAGCGGGGAAAATATCGCAAGGAAAAATTCATCATTACCGACGAAGAAATAAAAGAGCTCAAAAGAACAATCGCCCGCGTAACCGACGAAATCGTCAATCTCAAATTCTGGAACGCCCATTGCGGAAAAAAGGATTGTTCCTACTGTGGCCTGCGCGCGGTGATGCGATAACCTCACCCCCGGCCCCCTCTCCCAAAGAGAGGGGGAAATTAATGCCTCCCCCTTGGGGGGAGGTTGGAGGGGGTAAGGTATCCTATCTCAATACTGCCCCAAATTGTTTGGCGGTCTGGTTGTAAATGTCGTTTTGAATTTTATTTATTTCTTCGTTAGTTAAAGTTCGGATAGGCGAGCGGTAAATGATTCTATAAGTGTAACTGATTTTATCTTTGCCGAATTTTTCTAAATCCTCATATTTATCCAAAAGTTTTGTTTCCTCTACCAAATTTCCCCCAAGATCTCTGATTAAATCAAAATAATTATTGGGAACAAAAGTATTTTCCACTACGAAAGAAATATCTCTCGTCATTAGCGGATATTTGCTTACTTCTTTAAATTTCTGGCCGAGTTTAAGTTGTTTTTTAACGCGCTCATCTGAAGACCAAAGAAGGCGAATATCCGGCAGTTCCATGCTTAAAATCGCTAAACGTTCCAAACCGAATCCAAAAGCCCAGCCATTATATTGTTTCGAATCCACTCCTAATTTCTCTAAAACTTTTCCGCTTACCACGCCCGCGCCGACGACTTCTATCCACTTTCCGTTTTTTTCAATCTCCATTTCAATACTGGGATCAGTATAGGGAAAGGTGTCTTTATTGAAACGATATTTAATATCTGAACCAAAAATTGCGTGGGCAATTTTAACCAGAACATCTTCTAAGTCTGTAGAAGTGATGATTTTTTGCTCGCGCGGAATTAAATACCATCCGTCCATTTGATGAAATACATTCATATGATTACGGTCAATTTCATCTTTACGGTAAACCTTACCGTAAGCCAGCGCTCCGACGGCTTCCCGGTTTTCAATTCTTTTTTTAACCGTTTCGTTCTTAAGATGGTAATACCACATGATTGTGGTGTGCGGACGGAGAATATTTTTATCGTTTACATAATAAGTATCGGAACGGGAACGAGCCGGATGATCTAGCGGAAAATCAAAAAGATCAAAACTGATACTGATGTCAACGATTTCCGGCGCTTCAATAATGTCAAACATTTCAAAATCTTTAAGATTAACAATACGTTTAGCAAGTTCGTAGAGCGGGCTAGACAGGGAACGCGACAGGTCAGGCATCTCCAAAAGTCGACATAATCTTTTCCCCTCTGGATCTGTTCGTCCTTTTAAAACTTTAATAATATTTTCTTCTTGTTCCGATTTAATTTTAATTTCCATCTATAAAGATTAACAAAAATTGTTTCTAAATGCCATATGGTCAATATGTTGGTTAATACCCTTGATAAATAAGGGTTTTTTGAGTGTTAATTTTCCCCAACTAATGCAAAAAAACGCTTGGAAAATAAGCGCTTTTTTGCTAAAATAGGGTTGGCCCGCGAGGGCTTAGTTTTTATATTATGGTCAATAAAACCCCTAAAAAAAATCCACAAAAAGACTCATCATCGTCTCGTTATACGGCGGCTGATATCTCTGTTTTAGAGGGGTTGGAACCCGTGCGTAAACGTCCGGGTATGTATATTGGCGGTACTGGTATAGATGGATTGCATCATTTAGTTTGGGAAATTTTTGATAACGCGCGCGATGAAGCCATGGGCGGTTTTTGCAATACCATTGAGATAGTATTTTTGCCGAACAACCGCGTGCGCGTGACCGATAACGGTCGCGGTATACCCGTGGATGTTCATAAACAAACAAAAGTTTCAGCCCTTGAAACAGTCATGACCACGTTGCATGCCGGAGGAAAATTCGGGCAGAGTGGTTATAAAATTTCTGGCGGATTACACGGCGTAGGTGCCTCAGTGGTCAACGCCCTTTCATCTTTCTGTCGAGCGGAAGTGCATCGTGATGGCGCGCATTATGCGCAGGAATATTCGCGTGGAGAAAAAAAGAGCGCGGTTAAAAAAATTGGTTCTTCCAAAAAAGTCGGAACTATTATAACCTTTGAGCCCGACGAGCAGATTTTCTCCGCCAAAGGCGGATCCGCCTCCGGCGGAAAGGGGGAAATACCTAGTTTTGATTGGTCAACAATAGTTTCTCATTTCCGCGAGCAAGCTTATTTGGTGCGCGGTCTGCGTATTTCAATAATCGACGCGCGTAATTATGAAGGTAAAATTAATTTAGATGATGTTTTCTTTGTTTCTGAATTGGGTTTAGAGGTCTTATCCGTATCTTTTTATTTTGAAGGCGGTATCGCGTCTTTGGTTCAATATTCCAACAAAGATTTAAAATCTTTACACGAGGAAGTTTTTTATGTTAACAAGGAATCCGAGAAAGTGCAGGTTGAAGTGGCCCTGCAGTATGTGGACGATATTTCTTCCAGAATCCTTACTTTTGCCAATGACACGCGCAATCCCGAAGGCGGCACGCACCTGACCGGTTTTAAGGCCGCGCTCACGCGGGTGATAAATAATTACGCGAAGAAAAATGAAATAATGAAAGAATCCGAAGGCGGTTTCACCGGCGACGATGTTTTGGAAGGCCTAACTGCCGTTATTTCGATTAAATTGGAAAATCCACAGTTTGAGGGACAGACAAAAGCCAAACTTGGCAATCCCGAGGCGCGTAGCGCAGTGGAGGCGGTTTTCGGCGAAGCTTTCAGCGCTTTTTTGGAAGAAAATCCTGGGGAAGCTAAAACTATTATTAGCAAAGCAATACTTGCTTTGCGCGCGCGCAAGGCCGCCAAGGCGGCCAAAGATTCGGTTTTACGCAAGGGTGCTCTAGAGGGGTTAACTCTACCGGGGAAGTTGGCTGATTGTCAGACTAAAGACGCAAGTGAATCTGAACTTTTTATTGTGGAAGGCGATTCGGCCGGAGGTTCAGCCAAACAGGGGCGCGACCGGCGCATACAGGCCATCTTGCCTTTGCGCGGAAAAATTTTAAACGTGGAGCGCGCGCGCATAGATAAAATGCTAGCTTCCAAAGAAGTCAAAGCGTTAGTTATTGCTTTAGGTACTTCTATCGGCGACACTTTTGATTTAACTAAGGCGCGTTATCATAAAATTATTATTGCCACCGACGCCGATGTAGATGGCGCGCACATTCGCACCCTGCTTTTAACCCTTTTCTACCGCTATTTCCGAAGCATCGTTGAAGCCGGTTATATATATGTCGCTCAACCCCCGCTTTATAAAATTAAAAGGGGCAAGGAAATTTCCTACGCCTATAACGATCAAGAAAAAGAAAAACTAGTCGGCAAAAACACTCTTGAAATTGAAGCCGTTGAACCCCCTGAAGACGAACTAGAACCCCTGCCTGACCGGCAGGCGGGTAGTCCCTTGAACCTAAAACCTAATCGTATTCACATCCAACGTTACAAAGGTTTAGGCGAAATGAATCCGGAAGAACTTTGGGAAACAACCATGGATCCGACAAAACGCGTGCTCAAACGCGTAACCATAGAAGACGCGCGCGAAGCCGACAAAGTTTTTGATACTCTTATGGGTTCGGATGTTCTGCCCCGAAAAACTTTCATCCAAACCCACGCCAAAATGGCCAATTTGGATATATAGATATTTAAAAAAGGAAATAAAAATTGTATCATAAATATTTTTGTCAAAAAAGGCTCCTGACCCCTATTTCTCTGTGAAATAACGATATGTGGATAATTCCACTTGCTAAAAGCGTCGGGGAGGGGGTAATATGAGGATATATGAATAATCAACAAGTACCAGATGTAAATGCCTTTATTAAGGCTATTGAATCAAGAGAGTTTTCGTCTAAAGAAGACCTTGAGC
>MFVN01000007.1 GCA_001786095.1 Candidatus Nomurabacteria bacterium RIFCSPLOWO2_02_FULL_42_17 | reverse complement strand
AAATCCTCCGGTTCAATGACAAAAGAATTCTTGCAATTCTGACATATTCTGTTTTCACTATTGTGTTCCATTTTACTCAAATAAATAATTGTTTATCTATTCTACAATTCCCTGCCTGCCGGCAGGCAGGTATAGAATATTGGAATAGTTTGTATGTTTTATTTCTTCGGACGCAGGAGAGGAAAGGCTTGAGTTTCACGCACCGGCTTGTCGGCCAGAAGCGCGAAAAGCGATTCGCCGAAGCCGAAACCGCAAGTCGGTGGCATGCCATATTCCAACATTTCCACAAATTCCCAATCCGGCATCATTGCCTCTTTGTCTCCTTTCGCGATGAGCTTTTGCTGAATTTCAAAACGTTCGCGCTGATCCAACGGGTCATTTAATTCCGAAAACCCATTGCCAACCTCCGTACCGCATAAAATTATTTGGAAACGCTCGGTTAATTCCGGGTTGTCACTTTTAATCTTAGATAAAGGCGAAACTAATTTAGGATGATTTATAAGAAAAACCGGTCCGGAAATCTGCCGACGGCAATATTTCCACAAACTGTCCACCAACCGCTCACGACTCTTGCCGTCATAAACAACCTTAAGCTCTTTAAGTTTGGCTTCCATTTTTTCGTCTGAATCTTTAAGTACGTCAATTCCCGTCGCCTTATGTACAGCATCGACATAGTCCATGCGCGGCCACGGGTCTTTTAAATCAAAGGTGTGGTCGCGCGATTCAAAACGCGTCTGACCGAAAACTTCCGAAGCCAACACTCGATAAAGCTCTTCAGTGAACTTCATACCGTCTTCATAATTCGCGTAGGCCCAGTAAAATTCTAAGTTGGTAAATTCCTGCACATGATTCGCGTCCGTTCCTTCGTTGCGATAAATACGCCCAATTTCAAAAGTTTTCGGGAAACCGGCGGCCATAAGCCGTTTCTGCCAAAGTTCGCCGACCGAAATGCGTAGATAAACATCCATATCCAAGTCGTTATGATGCGTGCGAAAGGGCGTGGCCTCGGCTCCGCCGGTCGTGATTTCCAGAGTCGGTGTTTCCACCTCCAGAAATCCGCGGTCTTTCATAAATTTACGGGCCGTATCCCAGAATTTTGCCTTCTTTTCAAACGAGGCGCGCGCCTCGTCGTCTAAAAGTAAATCCAAATAACGTTTGCGTAATTTTTCGTCAGGATCTTGCAGTCCGTGCCATTTTTCCGGCAAAGGACGCAATGATTTGGAGAGCATACGCCAACTTTTTACCAGAATAGTTTTCTCTCCGCGGGCTGTGAGAAAAAGCTTGCCTAAAACTTCCACAAAATCTCCAATATCCGCGAACTCGCCAAAGTTTTTAAAATCCGCGTCATTTGTTTCACTTTGTTTTAAAAGTCCCTGCAAAGATCCGGTGCCATCTTTTAAGGTAAAAAAGACTAACGCGCCCTGCGGACGTAAACTCATTATTCTGCCGACCAAAACTATTTCTTGCCCGCCTTGAAAAATTTTATCGAAAGAAGTTACGGTTTTAACTAAAGACATGCCGGGTTTAGCGCGCGCCGGATATGGTTCCAAACCAACCGCGCGCATGGCTTTTAACTTCTCAATGCGAACTTTTCTGATTTCTTCCAGTCCCGCCATTTATTTAATTAAAATTATTTTATAAGTAACCGATCCGGCCGGAGTTTTAAAAGTCACACTTTCGCCTTTTTTACAACCTATTAACGCCGCGCCAATCGGCGAACGGTGAGATATTTTCCCCTGTTTCATATCACTCTCTTCCGAACCGACAATCTGATAAATTTTATCTTTTTTATCGCCCTCCTTGCGTACAGTTACAGATGAGCCTATATCCACGCGATCGGTCTTGTTGGGAAAAACGGTGGTCGCTGATTTTAAAACATTCTGGATTGTGTAAATACGCTCTTCAAGTTTTCTTTGCTCTTCGCGGGCTTGATGATATTCGGCGTTCTCCGACAAATCACCCAAAGATTTAGCAAATTCCAAAACACCCAAAACTTCCAAACGCTTCACATTTTGTAAATGTTCTAATTCCAGCTCAAGTTCGCGCCGTTTCTCCGTTGTTAAGTAATGTTTACGATCATCCATAATATATAAATATATAAAATTTTTGCCAAAACGTCAATTTTGTGAAGATTGAAAATACTCGGGGGTATAAATGTTCATCCAATCAAAAAGATCGCGCGCAATTACGGTTGCCGTGCCCATGGCTTCCGAAGATGAACGCTCCATGGCTATGGTAAAAGAATAACGCGGATTTTCATACGGGAAAAAACCAATAATCCAAGAATGCGTATATTTATTATCGGGACCGGTTTCAGCCGTGCCGGTCTTAATGGCCACCTTAACCGGCAAATATGCCAATGCTTGACCTGAACCGGAAAGCACGACTTCGCGCATGCTTTCGTGAATAAAATTAAAATCTTCAATCGGCAAATCTATATGACGTTCTATTGCGCTAGGATTATCGGTTTTAAGAACGGTGGGTATAATCAAGTCGCCCTTATTAGCGATGGCCGCGGCCGCGCGAACCATCTGAATCGGCGTAACCTGAAAACCGTATTGCCCAATAGCAGTGTGATAAGTATCGCCTAGGCGCCAAGATTCGCCGGGAAAGTTTTTTTCTTTCCATTCCGGGTCGGGCACGACGCCGGATTTCTCACCGATTAAATTGACGCCAGTCTTGGCGCCTAATCCAAAAAGTTCAGTATATTTTTTTATGTTAGAAATACCAATACCCTTCTGACCTTGATACCCGCCCCCTACGACATAAAAATACACATTAGAAGAAACCGCGATAGCTTGCTTGAGATCAACCCAGCCCCGCGGTTTGAAATCTTTAAATATATACGGTTCATCGGGCCTGTATGGATTAGGAATGGAAATAGAACCAGTGGATAAAATCTTTTTTAGAGGATCAATAATGTGTTCGTTTAAAACCCCAAAAGCTATGAAGGGTTTTATCGTGGAACCGGGACTATACAAACCTTGGATAGCGCGGTTCAAAAAAATTTTACGCCGATCGGTTAAATATTTATTGATGGATTCTTGATCAGAACCCGAGGAAAGAATATGGCTGTCATATTCCGGCACGCTGGTTAGGGCCAGAATTTCACCCGAACGTATATCCATAATCACACCCGCCCCGCCGGTAAAGTCGGAGATCCGCGCGTATTCTTCTATAAGAACGCTAAGTTTTTCCTGCACTCGGGCGTCCACCGATAAAACCAGATTGTCTCCGTTTATTGCCGGGGAAAAGAAATTATCCGATTGGACCTCGTTCAGCGCGTTGACTTCCAAAATACTCATGCCGTTCTGACCGCGCAAAATTGAATTAAAATCTTTTTCCGCGCCCGATCGACCGACAAATTCGGTATTCCAATAAAAACCAGAGGAATCGCGCGCCGGATAATTTACGTAGCCTAAAAGGTGGGCAAAACCAGGGAAACGATACAGACGTTCCGGAAACGGCTCGCCCTCCTTATGTTCCGCGTTCCAAGCCAGCTCTAAATTATTGCGGTCATAAATAACTCCGCGCTCGGCAAAAACTGGTTCGTGTTTAAGACTATTATTTTGGCTTATATCAAAATACGCCTGTCCCTGATAGATTTGAAGGGTGAAGGCGCGTAAGATAAAAATTACCGCGACTGCCGCGAAAAAAAACGATAACGCCATAAGCGCGCGCTTGGCGATAGGTTGTTCAATACGGCCCTCCATTTGGTAAACATCAAAACCGGGAATATTTTCCGAATCCAGAAAAATTTCATCCGGATCAATTTCTGTTTTACGCTGATATTTTTTTTTAAAGAATTTACGAGCGTTCATAAAATTTTAACCGACGTTTAAGAATTTCCGCTCCAATAAAAAGAACTATGCCGATTGAAAATGAAACTAACGGCCAACCGCCCCAGCGTGCCAAGGGCACACCATAGATTAAATCGATCAAAAGAAGCGCGATTAAGGCCTCATAATAATTTCTGAAATAAAAAAGTCCAACTAGAACCAAAAGCACGGTTACCCAAAAAGGCAACCATAAAACCGCGACCAAAAGCGCGATATTTGCCAAAATTCTAAACCATTTCATTAATAGTCATTATACAAAAAAAGGAATCAAAACACCCGACGCCATATGAAACGCAGAATTAAAAAGATAATCAGAATAAGCAAACCATAAAAAACAACTGGGTGTGAAAATACAAAATGAAAAAGTTTTAAGAAAAATAATTTCACGTATTTAAGCGGACGTTGAATCGAAACTTCGTTTTTTTTGCCTTTTGAAAGTTCGGCTTTATCGGGGGAATTTTTTTCTGCCGTTAAATTATCTTGAAGATTTTTTTTATTCTCCGCTAAACGCTCGCTTTCATTAATACGAATAGACTCGATATTTTTAACAACAGGAAACCCTGAAACCGCCTCGCCTACCTCGTCTAGTTTTTCAGAAATAGTTTCCGTTAGACCCGCCTTGCCACCATCCGCGGTACTGGACGGAAAAATTTTCTTCGGCACAAAAACCAGACGTTCGCCGGTATCGTTTTGCTTTAATTGCGCCGGCTCTTTTTTCCCATCAGAAAGAATAAAACTGGGATTTAAAATTTTAGCCGACAAAGTATGGTCACCGGCCATTACTTCCCAGTTTACGGAAACATCTTTTATTCCGCCGGCCGGCGATAAAAATTCTTTTTTGCCTAAAATCACGTTCTTGTCGTAAAATTCAACCGTGCCGAAAAGCGCGTTTTTTCCATTATTAAAAACAAGCGTGTAAATTTTGACGGTGTCACCCTCCGTTGGCGGATCTTTAGAGAACCAAATATTGTCCGGTATAAAACCGATGTTTTCAGTTTCCCCTTCCGCCCATGCGTAAAAAGCTCCGCCCCACATCAACCCCAAAATTAAAACCCCTAAAATCTTTTTCATAATTTTTATTGGATTTTTTCCTTATTTTAATAAATCATACGTTTTAATTCTTCTTCCCCCAGCACAAAATGATATCTGGTCACACCTGTATTTTAGCAAATTATTTTCAATATACCACATAAAAAAATATCCCGAAAAAGTTCGCGTACATTCCACTTTCTTTAACTGGACCATGCCTTTGAATAAAATCGAAGATTGAATGGTTGCGGTTAATTGACTAGATTATGGGGTGTGTTAAGATGAGGGTAGAAGTTTAAACATTAGTTCACTGTAAAAAAATAAGCTTATGCCAAACAAAATTACTACTCAAAAAAAAATTCTCGAAAAACTCTTTCCAGGTGAATCTCTTGAAGAAGGTGTGGTGATATTTGGGGGTTTAGAAAAAAAGAATGAAGATGATAAATTAATCTATATTGCCATAATTAATAATGAGGGGGAATTTCATTATTATAGGGTAAAAATAAGAGGGCAAGTTTCTAAAGAATAAGATTTCCGTATTCGTTTGAAATTAAAAAAAAACTGAAAGCCAACCCCGGGTTGGCTTTTCTTATTTTTACCCGCCGCATTGACTAAATTTCAAGCGGTGCTAGAATAAGGTGGAAGTTTAAACATTGTTAATTAAAATCAAAAAAGGAGGTTAAAATGAGACAATTAAAAATTGAAAAACAAATCACAGCACGGGATACCTCATCTATAAATTTATATTTATTAGAAATTGGAAGAAAACCAAGGATATCTTCCGACAAGGAAGTAGAACTGATGAAAAGAATCAGGGACGGCGATCAGCAAGCTTTTGAAAAATTAATTGAAGCAAATCTTCGCTTTGTTGTCTCTGTTGCCAAGCAATATCAAAATCAGGGATTTTCATTGAGCGACCTTATTAGTGAAGGTAATCTCGGTTTAATTAAGGCCATTGAAAGGTTTGACGAAACTAAGGGTTTTAAATTCATTTCCTATGCCGTTTGGTGGATCCGTCAGTCTATATTGCAAGCGCTTGCCGAACATTTAAGGGTAGTTAGATTACCCCTGAACAAAGTAGGATCGCTCAATAAGATCAATAAAGCTTTTTCTCACCTGGAACAGGAATTCGAACGCGAACCTTCTCCTGAAGAATTGGCCAATTCTCTTGAAATTAGCACCGAAGAAGTTGAAGCCACCTTAGGTGTCGCTGGCAGGCACGTCTCGATAGATGCTCCTATTGTTAAAGGAGAAGATGACTCTCTTTTGGATGTTTTGGAAAGTAAGGCTGGTTGTCCAATAATAGAAAAACTGAACGAAGAATCATGTAAAGAAGATATATTGGTGGTACTAAATAGATTGAAACCCAAAGAAAAAAAAGTTATTGAATATTATTTTGGTTTAGACGGAAAACCCAAAATGGGACCTGAAAAGATCGGAGAGATACTTGGTCTTACAAGAGAAAGGGTTAGACAAATAAAAGAAAAAACTATACGGAAACTTCAAAAAAAGTGTTTTGTGGAGGTGCTCAAACCTCATATAAGTTAAAACCTGTTAAGTATCATATAATTATTTATGACATTTTAGCAGGTTTTTTTATTTCCTTTTTTTATCATTAAAAAAAATTATAAGATTTTGATAATACTAATACTGCCGGGCTTGGACTCGAACCAAGATACTCGCCTCCAAAGGGCGATGTCCTACCATTAGACGACCCGGCAATGAAATTAATTTATTTTAATTTTCAATATTTCTAATAATTAACTCTTTTTCAATACGCTTACTTTTTATTCTTTTTTCACACATCCTTGCTTCTTTTTCTGAATCAAATTCTTTTGAAAAAACAAGATACAATGGAACAAACCTTCTTGTCGAGAAAACTAAACCCTTATTATGCTCTGTTATCCTTTTAAGAAGTCGATTTGTACTACCAACATAATACCACCGCTTCCTTGAACTTTTAAGTATATAGACATACCACATAGATAGTCCTACCATTAGACCTGCCTGCGCAGGCAGGCGACCCGGCAATAAAATTCATTTCTCATCTTGGCCTAAAATTTTAATCAAAGCAAGCTCCAGCGGTAATTCAGGAATGAGCGCGTTTTTTCCGGCTTGATAAGCTTCCAATAACACCTCTAATGTTTGCGAGCGCACAGCCGATGAATGCTCTTTGGCCAGTTTTTTCAAAAACTCCAAATCTGATTCAGAAACCAGGTGCGCTGTTTCGCCTTTCATCTCCGGCGCGTAACGTAAAATTAAAGCCATGCGGAATTTATGCACCACCAGCTTTAAAAAAATTTTCATATCAAAATTCTCTCGACTAATTTGATTAATTATTTCAAATCCTTTTTCTAGTTGCCCACCGCATAGGACTTTAATAAAACTATTAACTAGGGACGACTTGGGCGCACCAGTAACTTCTTCAATTTCAGAAATATCCAGTTCGCGATTTTCAGAATAACTGGCCACTTTTTGCAAAATCCCCTGCGCGTCACGGAAAGACCCCTCAGACAAAAGCGCTATGAGTTCGGCACCGGCTTCCGAAATCTGAAGCTTTTCACTTCGCGCGATGTTTAATATAGAATCTTTAAGTAATTTATCGGAGGGTTTTCTGAAAACAAAAGTCTGACAGCGTGAAACGATAGTGTCCGGAACTTTTTCCAATTCAGTTGTGGCTAAAATAAAAATTGTGTGCGCCGGCGGTTCTTCTAAGGTTTTAAGCAAAGCATTAAAAGCCTCTTTGGTAAGCATGTGCACTTCATCAATAATGTAAACTTTATACTTGGACTCAAGCGGTAAGGTGCGCACGGCTTCGCGCAAGGCGCGAATCTCGTCAATACCGCGATTGGAAGCGGCATCAATTTCATAAACATCGTTTTCAGTAGAACCGAGGTCGCGCGCCATAATGCGCGCGACCGAAGTTTTACCTATGCCCCGCGAGCCGGAAAAAAGATAAGCGTGCGAAACACGACCTGATTTCAGAGCCGAACACAGAACTTTAATAATATGATCCTGCCCTAGAACGTCCTCAAATTTTTGCGGACGATATTTACGATACAATACCATTTCACTCATGCTCTTAATATAACAGAAACGGAGAATTTTTAAAAATCATTTTAACTTGAAAAAAACTTTGTTGTCATGGCGTAAATCTAGATACAACAAATCCGGCAGGCGTTTTTCATAATCCGGCGCGAAGGGCTCGGCTTGAAGCGCGGCGCTTAAGTTCTCGGCTGTTTCTTCTAAATTTCCGGTACATAAGAAAAATATTTCAAAACCCGCGGAACCGCGCGCCACGCACTCCCCTTCCTGTTTAATCCAAAAATACACGGGCGCGAGACGCAAAGTTTCCATTCGATGTTTTAATTCCGTCAAACGCATAAAATCTTCAGGCGGAAACACTTGCGATCCGATACGTGATATGGCTGATGAATTATACGGCAATCCCGCCCGCACGGGCAGACTGTAAATCTTAAAATAAACATTGCCGGAAAAATAAGGAGCTTGATCAAAAATATAACCCTGCCTATCAGTGAAAAAACACTCTTTAGATAATGTTGGATCTAATCCACACCATAAATATTCGCCTTGGCGTTCTTTAATTTCCACTACTAAAATATTATCTTCTTCAACCTTTAGCGACATTTGCTCTATGCGTTGAAAACGTTCGGAAAGAGTTTCTTTTATTTGTCGGCGCGGATAAATAAGAAAATTTTTTCTAGGGAATAAACCCGTGAAATTGTTTTGTAAT
>MFVN01000006.1 GCA_001786095.1 Candidatus Nomurabacteria bacterium RIFCSPLOWO2_02_FULL_42_17 | reverse complement strand
TATCAGCGCGCCCATATCGGCAATTTGCGAGCTTATGTTTTTGCGGATATTCTGCGTCGAACACTAGAACAAAATAATTATACCATTAGACAAGTCATTAATATAACCGATGTCGGACACTTGGTCGGTGACGGCGACGAAGGCGAGGATAAAGTGGAAGTCGGCGCGCGGCGCGAGGGCAGGAGCGCCGCGCAAATTGCCGAATTTTACACACAAACTTTTCTGGAAGATTTAAAAAAACTGAATGTTAAAACAGATGGTACGCTTTTTCCGCGCGCCACCGCCCATATTCCCGAACAGATTGAACTTATAAAAATACTTGAAGAAAAAGGTTTTACTTATCGCATTTCGGACGGCCTTTATTTTGACACCGCGAAATTTCCGAATTACGGCAAATTGGGACAAATTGATTTAGCCGGAGAAATGGCCGGCGCGCGCGTACCCGCGCGCGCCGGCAAAAAGAATCCGCGCGATTTCGCCCTTTGGAAATTTTCCTCTAATTTGGAGACCTTGCCCCCCAACGGAGGCAAGGCCTCCAGGCGTCAGCAGGAATGGGCTTCGCCGTGGGGTGTCGGTTTTCCGGGCTGGCATCTGGAATGTTCGGCTATGTCCGTTAAATATCTAGGCCAGCCCTTTGACATTCACACCGGCGGAGTCGATCACATCGGCACGCATCATAATAACGAAATCGCCCAATCCGAAGCCGCGACCGGCAAACCCTTGGCGAATTTCTGGCTGCACAGCGAATTTTTGAATCTGGCCGGCGAAAAAATCGCCAAGTCCGTCGGCAATACGCTTTCCTTAGATGATCTGATAAAAAAAAATATCTCCCCCCTCGCCTACCGCTACTGGCTTCTTATGGCGCATTACCGCACGCCTATAAATTTTAATTTGGAAACACTTTTGGGTACCGAAAAAGCGCTTGAACGACTTCAGGAAGTTTTTCTTAAATTGCCTATTAAAAATGGAAAAGTAAACGAAAACTATCAGACAAAACTTATAGAAACTATGGGGGATGATTTAAATACACCCCGCGCCATCGCCAATTTACAGAAACTTTTCCATGACGAGACACTCGCGCCTGCCGATAAATATGCGACTATTTTAGAATATGATAAAATTCTAGGATTAAATTTTATTGGTATTCAACCGGCCAAAGCTTCCACTGAAATTAAGAAACTTATGAAAGAACGTGAAACCGCGCGCCTTAAGGGAGATTTTAAACAATCAGATATACTGCGCGTTAAAATTCAAGAACTAGGTTATCTTATAGAAGATACTTCTACGGGCCCGCATTTACGCAAAATAAATAAAAAATAATTAAAAATCTTGCAAGAAAAAACCTCGCCGTAGCGAGGTTTTTTCTATGGCCCAGAAGTCCTAAAGTTTATTAAGACCCACTGACCTTCCCTTACGGTACAGCCCTTCGATTATTCCTTGCAGTTTAATCGTTAGACTTCTGGACCAAGTGGAATTGTAGCATTATTCATCCTCTCGTGTGTCAAGAAGTTATCCACAGCCCCTAAACACCTATATTTTACCTCTATATCTTACAGACGGCGGGCATAAAGACCGACGAGTTGGGCTTGGGCAAGGATGTGCCCATCCATGGCTTGAAGCAATTCTTTTTTGCCGGAGGCGGATAGAAGATTCAGTGTTACGTCTAAAGCATAAAGCTTGAAAAAATAACGGTGCTGGCGGTCGGGCGGACAAGGACCCCCATAAGTATTTTTTCCGCCGGTGTTCTTCCCTGTTGGCCACGAAATTACGGCATTCTCGGCAATTTCCCGCGTCTCCGGCGGAATGTTCCAAACAAGCCAATGATCCCACATTCCGTCCGATCTTATATTTTTAGGAACATCGGGATCTTCCACAATGAGAACAAGTGATTTTGCTTCAGAAGGAACATCGCCGAAAAAAAGCGGCGGATTGAAATTTTCCCCGTCACAAGTGTAACGCGCCGGAATAATTTGATTGTCGGCAAAAGCCGAACTTTCTATTTTCATAATTGCGATTTAGGTAAACGTTCAGAAATCAGTTTGTATTCTTTGGTTTCTATATTATACATCTTCTTTTCTCCAGACGGAAGCTCATATTCAAGCTCGTTTTCGGAAATCCATTCCGGTTTGTAGAACCAGATGGGGTCTTCCTTGGTGCTTTCAATCAGACGGTCTTCTTTGGTGAAGAGGTTGTAGATGTGTAAGTCGCTTGATTTACCTTGCTTTTTTCGTTCTTGCCTGTAACTCTCATTATATTCAGCATCTCCGGTCCATATTGAACCGGTGTCATAATCCATCCAGCCAGTATTGGGTTCAACCACACCCCCTCCATTGAATTTATCATCTAATAACGAGAAAACTTCATATGTCCAATTTATTGTATCAATACGAAATCTGGCGTAATTTTCAGCGGCAAAAGAAATACCACCCCACAAATATCGGCCATCTTTGCTCCATCGTCCAAAACTTGGATAACCAGATATGCCAGGAAGTTTTTCTAACATTTCTCCAACAGACAAAACAAGTATGTTTTGTAGTGTATCCAAGCGTTTAAATATTATTGCGTGGTCTTCGGTTCCTGAATATCCTCTCTCTAGTACTAAGAATTTTTCATGATCATCTATGCTAAACTCAAAACTGAAATAATTTCTAGGTCTTCCGCGTACATCAGATTCGGAAAAGGTGAGTAATTTTTTTCCAGCGCCATTATATGAATAATGCCATAATTCATAAGATGCTCCGGGTAACAATCCATAGTTAATAATTTTATTATTGAAAGCCCGTAACACGTACACACCGCAAGTTCGAAATATAATACTATATATACTGTTGTCTACGTTCGGTATTAAAAAACTTGAAGTCTTATAATCTAAATTGGCATTGAATATTGTAATTTCTTCCGTAATTGAGTCAGTATATTCATTCTTCCGCTCTGAGTATTTCTTATGGGATGAGGTTTCATTTTTTGATAAACAATTATCGTGGTTTATTAGTGGCGGAGTACTATTTGTATTAGAAACAACCCCGGCATAAATTTTATCGTCTATTTCAAAGTGGTGTTCGATATTTGATTTAATCTTCCATGAATCTGTAGCGTAGGGCTCACTAATTTCTATATCGGTATCAGAAAGGCGACCAACGATCCGCACTGATAGTTTTCCTTGGGTCCAACTTATCGGCTCAAAGTCACCAATTTCAACATTTGTATTATAGAATGACATTCCAGTAAGAAGTAGTTTTTCTTGACCGGTTTGAAGATCACGAAGTATTAGTTGGTGATCTTTATTTCCACCAGTGCCTCGTTCTAGCGCAACGTGAGTTTCGGTGTCGTCAATACTAAAATTAAAATGAAAATACTCGTTATAGTTACCATTTTCATCCGTGCTAGCTAAAATTAAAAGTTGCTTTCCATTGCCGTCGTAAGAGTATTGCCATAATTCTACTGAGACATTTTTATTTAGCCTGTGCTCAATAATATTATAGTTAAAACTTCTGACTACGTAAATACCACATTTATGAATTTCTGGCGGGTATCGCGGGTCAACCCATGCCGTAATTTGGAATTTTGATCTCATGTGATTAAGTCTAGTTTTATCAGAAACACCAACTTTCATATATCCCTTGGTCCCGTAGGATTTTACGCTATATACGGCTTGTTCATTATTAGAAATACATGGTTCTTGCCCGGTTAATAAACCACCCCACGACGCAGAAGTTACTAAAATCAGAAGTGTGATTAAGAAAATAAACATAATTATAATCAAAACAAATTTGCTTAAATTCATTTTATTACTCCGCCTTGATTAATTTATACTCTTTAGTTCCAATATTGTATTGCCAAGTTTCTGTGGGAAAATCACTATTAATCTGCGTATTAACAATTCTTTTAAATTTAACGGTTTTACTATCCACCCATTTATAATCTTCAATGGATTCGCTTAATTCTAGTGGGTCAATTTCTAAATTATATCTTTTTAAATATGTTTCGATGGATTCAGGAATATTTATATTTACACCGCCCGTTATATTAATACTTCTAGAAAGATTGTGTAAATCAATAATACTTTCCTTTCCAGATAAACAGCACGAGCCACTCTCTATTAATTGAGAAAATACAATCAGCGTTTCATCTTTGATTGTAAGTGTTTTCTTTATTATCAACCAATTACCCAAAAAAACATCAATAAAATCAAATTTATTACTGATTATGTTATATTTTATTATATCTCCTCCAGCATTACCAGTTGCGCCAGAAAATTCTGGAATTTGAACAAAGATAATTACATTTTTTGTCCTTGGCTCAACAATATGTGCTAATATCTCTAGATCAAATAATTGATCCTCAAAGTTAATATTATTGTGTCTATTTTTAACAAATTCAAAAACTTTATTAAGATCTAATGTTTTAAAACGTTGACCTAAATTATTTTCAATTATAATTGTTTTATCTTCTATTTTTGAAGTAAGCTCATTATTATTTATTTTTCTTAAAGAAATAATACCCAGTAGTACTATAAATAATACAAATATAACTATAATATTTTTTTTATTCATTTTTTATTTTGCTTAGTATTGTCGCGACATTCCCCTTCATAATCTCCATGTCTAAGATGTGCTTTTAATGCCGGCTTGCCAATTGATATAGCATGGGCGTTAGCTTGATTGTCTGGGGGGATGTGACAAATGATTACTTTTTTTGTTGCTTTTTAAACTCCTTTCCATTAATTGTTGACGTTGAAGTAACGGCATACTCATTCGCACCGTCACCTTCTTTATCGATAAGTATAGTTACCCAATTTTCGTCAGGAGATTTATCTTCGGCGAAAATATATTCATGAACTTCATTAAGTTTAATTGGAATCCCTAATCCAGAAAAACCTTTTAGATAAACATCGTAGACACCATTTTGAATTCCTCTAAAAAAATATCTGTAAGTACCCTGTGGAAAAAGGATGTCTACTCCGTAACCATTTTCGTCGATTATCACGTTGGGAATTTCTTGTTTGAAACCATCTCCAGAAAAACCAGAGACCTCGCCACTTTCATTCATTATGTAAATTCTTGCTGAATGTTCTTGCACTTTATCTGATTTAAGCGTAACGCCAAACCATATAAGTAATATTAGTATAAGTCCCAAAACTATCAGCGGGGTTTTTTGCATTTTTATTTTTTGTTACTTTTCTGTTGCGACTTTACTTTGTTTGAGTTTTCGCACTCCCCAAGAATGTCTCCATGTGCTATGTGCGCCCTAACTGCACTTTTCCCAATCTCCAGCGTGCGAAGATTATCTGTATTTCCTGGTGGGTAATGACATATTGCTGTTTTCTTTTCATTTAAAACAGTACTAAATTCTGAACTTGTTATATTAAGATCAGAATTAATAATTGATTCGTAAACTCCGTCATTATTCTGATCAACCTGGACAGAAACTGAATTGTTTTGCCAATCAAATACATAACGGTGGATAGAGTTAAGAACTATTGGGATATCTATTGCACTGAATTCCTTCAAACCCCCGTTTGTTTCTTTGTTTACATAAAACTTATAAGTACCCGCCTCTTTTCCGCGAACTTCAAATATGTAGTTTTCTTGTGGAAATACGATGTACGCACCCTCGTAATTTTGAAAGTCGTATACTACTTCGGGTATTTGATCTACAACCGTAGAGCCATTATACCCAGTTTTTGTTGACTGGCCGACAACTACTAAATATGCAGGCGAACATAATCTAGCTTCGGTAGTGTTTGACCCAGCAAAAATAAACTTTTGGCTAAGATTTCGTGTATCAGAATACGGTATGCCGAATTCTGTTGAAATTTGAGACAGATAATCTCCGATTCTTTCAAGATAACCAGGATTTTGGGTGTTATATACTGGGCAGTCGCTTAATCCAAAGCTATTGTATCCTCTCACGCCTAATAGTAATTTCATATCTAGATTATGAATTTCGATGTTGTCTTGTGAATACCAGATCTTGTCTACCATCGAATCAAATGTTGCTTTTTTGACATTATATTTATCTTGGAGAGTTCTAATTCCATCTTTGATGTTCGCATATATAGATTGTGAACTATTTACATAATATTTCATATCTAGATACTCCCTTTTTGGCCAGCTTATATTTGTGTCTGGCACAGGCACATTTGAGACTGGTCCATAACATACCCTTCTGTCATTTGGTGATTCACATTCTGGAATTGTTAACTTACTTCCAATACCCATAAGAGAAGGGTGGGTTATCTGCATCATTCCGTGTCCATAATCGCTTACCACCCACTCATTATCATAGCCAATTATTTTTGATTCCTCCTGAATTAAACCGAGCATAAATTCCCAGGTTATAGATGCGTTGTCTGCAAATATAGAAAATAAATTATTTTGAGAATTACCACTATAAAGCGAAGGTTCTGTTTCAGTATTTGTAAAATAATGTTTAACTGCTTCTAGAATTTTTTCTTTTCGTTCATCAATAGAATCTTCTAATGATATCATTGCCCTATCTTCAAACTCCACTTGTTTCGTCGCATCAGCATTTAAACTACTCTTTTCCATCCAACCCACAGTATTATCCGTAACATCCTCTACTTTCCAGAATGTGGAGCCGGTGTTGTCCAACACCTTAATTGCCCAAGAGTTTGGTAGGATTTTTAGTTTAACACTGGTTGTATCAGCCGAGGTATAAAGAGTGGCTGTTCCAGTCGTACTAGAAATTTCAGCCCATATCCCTCCCCCTCCCGTCGGTGGTGGTGGTGGAGGAGTAGTAATCACATCCGGACTTTCCCACTTGTCTTGGGCAACCCACGGTTGGTTGTCCTCTAGTGTTGTAAGAAACAGACCGCTCTGAATGATGTACTTTTCTTGGCAAAGATTGGAATTGTCTGTTCTTGGTGTGCAGGGACTGTGATCGCTCCAGAAGTTGCCGCCCTTGGGCCAAGGTTCATTGAAGGATGTGCCGCTGGGACTTAGGGCGGTGGTTACTTGATTTGCGTTTGAGATGAAGTTGTTTTGGTAGATTGTTTCGCCATTTGAGGCCACCAAACGCAGACCGGCCTCGGTGTTGTTCTGGAGAGTGTTTTGAGTGACTACCGAACCGGCGGTGATGATAAGCCGCAGACCAACTTCATTGCCGTTCATGATGTTTTTTATGATCACGGTGTTGATTGCTCCATCCAGTTCAATGCCTCGGCCTCCTGACAAAAGAGAACCGGAAGATCCCGACAGAGAACTGTTTTCAATCAATCCGCCGGAATGACTTTCCATTTCTATCGCGTCTACGCTGTCGGCAACATTTACGTTCTGTACTTTGGTTCCGGAACCGCCGGTGATGTAGATGCCGTTGCTGAAATCTTTGACGGTGATATTTTTAATCGTTACGCCTGTTCGCTCATTTACGAAGATGCCATTGCCGGTGTTGGAGCCAGTTAGGGTGTGACCATTGCCATCCAAGGTAATGTCGTCCGATTCGATTTCAATGGTTTCCGTAAGGTCTTGATTGAGATTGCAGGTCTTAGTGGAAGCTGTCCAAATGCCGATGGCTGTACAATTACCACCGGTTGCATCATCATTTATGAAACGAGTGCTCTTTTTCGTTTGCAAAAAGATAATGTGTGGACTGGATGTATTCAAATTAAAAGTTAAAAAACCTGCTGAATCGGTTTTCATTTCTTCCGCTGTTCGTAGAGAATCAATGTATTTAAAGTATGTCGTGTTTTTTGGCAGATTAGATAATGACAGAACGATTTGCCCGTCGGCTGTTTCGGTGCGGATAACAATCAAATTTTGGATAGATTTGATTTCAGCCGTGATGGGTGTGGAACTTTCCAGAACAACATCGGCATAATGGCTGTCTTTCACTTTGAACTTCTTGCCGTGCCCTCTGGCTTCGCCGTCCATACCGACTGGACGGTTGCGGGTGGTTTTGATGACCTGCGCGGTTTGATTTTCCGCATCTTTGGAAAAAACATTCTTCATCCAACCGAAAAAGCCGGCGTGGGTTTGGGTGGGTACAAACAGAACAAACAGTAAAAATAGGGCCAAAACAAGAGTCTGTTTTGGGTGGTTTCGCATAATAGGATTATACCGCAAGCGTCATTACACACAAGCCAGCCGGCGCATGTATGAGGAACACATTCTCACATTCTCAAGAATGTTGGAACCAGGAAGATTATATCACTTTTTTTTAAAAAAACTTAATTTGTATCTACTGTTTTTGTTGGGCTGATTCCGATGCCGTTTTTAATTGATGCATCTAGTGAAGTAGTTAGCATTCCAAGAGAATCGGTTTTAACTTGTTTCATATTTTCAAGAGTATCAGTAAATTGATAGTAAGTTGTATTGGGAACAAACCCGCGCAAAGTTAATGTAACCGGCGAATAAATTATTTCATCAGGTTCAATTGATACTTTATTCTCTTTAGATGAAATTTCAAGTTTTACTAATCGGCTGGCTAAAATTTCAATCTGGCTGTCTGGCCCTCCTTGTTCGTTTTCAAGCATTACAATAAACAAGCGCGCTCGGCCGAATGCGAAACTATCCTCCCCCCCAATTGTTTCCGCTTTGGAAATTCCCGCAAATGGGTCTTTGGGTATTTCTTTTGATACAACTGGCTCTGTCTCTTTTTTTGTTTCTTCTGATATTGGCGCAGTTTTTTCTGGCATTTTTTCTGCTACTTTTTCCGCAACATTACTTTCACTAATCAAAATTTTGTTCACGGAAACTTTTGTTGTGTCGTCCAACTCTCCTGTTTCAGATAAACTTTTTGATTTTTGCCATTCTTTCAATGCCTTCTGTGTTTTCTTGTTAAAATGTTTCTTCCTAAATTCTATACCAAGAAATCTTTTATAAACGCCTTCTTTAATGAGGAAGTTTTTTAATTCAATTACTTGATCATCTTTATCGCCTAACTTTAAATTTTTCTCAATTGAAATCTGCCCAAAACTAATGACAGGGGCGATCAAAAACAACAATACGAGTACAAAGAATTTATTCATAGTTTTATGATAACATATAATTAACTTATAATATACTCAATTCTTCTTTGAAAATTTTTATTCATTTTCTTTTAAAATAAGTTTATATTCTTTGGTTTCGATGTTGTATTGCCAGGTTTCGGGATTAGAAAGGGGTTCTTCACGGCTACAATAACCAATATGAGAATTAAACATTAAATTACTTTTCTCATCCCAGCGTAAATCGGTAATTATTTCTTGAAGAGGATTCCCATCAAAATCTAGGGGTTCGTTTGGCACTACTTTCGGTGTAGCTAAATCTAAAACACCCCCCTCCTCAAGTTTTATAAGATGACTAGAACTTAAACCACAAACTGACGATGAATGCCATATTGAGGAAAACGCCATATATTCTCCATTTGGAGATATTGTTTCTGGCCTAGCTTCTATTAAAACTACCCCACCCCAACCACCAACTATTCTCTGATGACCACTATTAACATCTACGGCGATAATTTCACCAACTAAATTTTGCGCACCCGAAAGACTAGGAATTTCTACAAAGATATATACTTCATCTCTGATTCTGTTTGCATAATTTTTTTCTATGCTAAACAAAGGACCTGAAATAATATCTTGGATTGAGGACAAATCTGGATTAGATTCAATAATTATATCGTAAAGTGTTTCTGGAACAATTGTTCTGATGGGTTCGGTCTGATTATTTTTATATATCTTTAATCCAATATCTCCGGATTGTTCTGTAATTAAAAACTCTTTGATGGTTAAGGTTCGTTGCTCTTTTGGCTTTTTATAAAAAACTAAAATAACAACAAACACAACAATTAGCATTAATATAATTGCTTTTTTTTTCATTTCTTTTTTCCTTTACTACTAGAATTATTATTACTATTCTGATTTTGAATTGTTCTAATTGAATCTGTTAATTTTATTAACGGATTTATTGCAGTATTCTTAATTTTTACACTTAATTCAAAATTTACTTGCTCACCAATAGTAATACTGGAAAATTTATTTCTATCAAACTTTAATTTCCAGCTGTTGTCTTCTGTATTTATTTTCGTTGGAGAAATATCATTCAATTTCCAACTATTTTGGTCTATCCTATTTTTATCACCACTTATTAGTTCAACATGTGCGGTTAATACGCCATTACTATCTAAATTAAATGTGCGGGGAGTTAATTTGAAAGATAATACTGGCCTAGATACCGCTTCTTTAAATTCTTCTGCTGTTAATTCCATATCAGAACTGATAGTTGTTTCAAATATACCATCTCCGTCCTGATCAATTCTTACCGTAACTCCCTGTTCTCTAGCAAGTAATCTGTCCCAATCAATTTTATATTCGTGAATCGAATAATTTTTTATAGGTATATTACTTGCTATAAAATTTTGTTCTCGACCATTAGTTTGAATTCCATCTGGCAGGGTATAGTTGGAATCCCCCGTCCCCACTATTCTGTAAGTATAAATTTCATCCGGAAGAAGTATGGATGCATGGTGATAATCATTACTATAAACAACGTTGGGAATTTCATGTTTTATTATATTTCCGTCATAACCCGTCATGAGTATCGAAATTATTGTTATTTAGAAAAATACACTTTAGTATTTATGTTATATCTCCAATAACGAACCAAAAATGAATCAAGTGGTGATTTGAGACAATCTGTTTCTGGTGCCTGAAGCTCTAGCACATTTTGGGTTACCCATTCGATTCCTTCAAGAGATAATTGGTCCATCTTCACACGAATTGGGGTATTTAACAGCGTGGGCGGTATCAGATTGACTACCTGCTCTTTTTCAATATCAAGGATTGAATATTTACGATAAATACATAAATTAGCCAGTTCTCCTTCGGTGTATGCTATATATTCACCCTTAGGAGATTTGGTGATTGAATCGATAAGGAGATGTGAAAATGAGCCTACCACCCTGATATTTTTGCCATCAATTCCTGAAATAATTACAAAACCCCCTATCCCCCCGCTACCAGATTTCCATTCCTCGGCAACAAATGAAATCAATTTGTTTTCAAACTTTGATAGTTGAGTAAATAAGAATGTGCGTGTTCCTACTTGATCTTCAGGGGGATATTTATCATTCTGATTTTTCCTAATTGCCTCGGCAAAAATTGAAGGGCTCAGTGATAAGGGAAAATCACCCTTTTTAATTACAACTTGTGAATCATTAAAATATAATAATTTTACCGGTTTAGCCCTTAGAAAAAAGAGAGAGGAAAAAGCAATCGCAAATATAATTAATGTTGTTAATAATATATATTTATTTCTCATTTCTTTTCTGTTTTATTACCCGTGTGATTAGAACACCGACCAATAGTGTCTCCGTGCGCGAGATGAGCTTTGAGAGCTGGTTTGCCTACAGCTATGGTTTGAGTGTTGGAAGAATTTCCGGGGGGAATATGACATATCATTACTTTCTTGGATAAATTGGAAAAATTTTGTGACGTGAGCAGGGTTCCCGATTTTCCTTCCGATTCAAAAACCCCATCTCCATTTTGGTCTATAAGAATACTAACTCCTTGTTTCCCAGCTACTAATGCATCCCAATCTATATGATATTCATGAACTGACCCGGTTTGTACAGGAATATCTTCAGCAAGAAACTGGACTAAATTGTCATCGACAAAACTACCTGCGGGGAGATTATACGTGCCAGACATTTCTCCAATAATTCTGAAATAATAAGAATCTAGGGGCCATATAATGTTGGCGGCCCTATGGAATTCTTCATCATACAGTACTTCTTGGATATGATTAACAATAACCGAACCATCATAACCAGTCATCTGTCCACTTGAATTCAATACCTGAAGATAAGCAGGGCTACATACTGCAATGTATTCCTGTTCCTTACTGGCCCTAGAAATTATATTTGCGAGAGATAAAACATTGGTTTGATCTAATAGCGGTAGATTAAAGTCATTTTTTGCTGAATTTAAATACAAGCCGATGTTTTTCAAATAGTCCACGTTCAGTGGGTTATGTAGGGGTGTACAATAGTCCCCAACTCCATTAAAGGCACGAACCGCATAAACTATTTTCATGTCATCTGCCGAGATTATCTCTCCTGTCCTGAGTGATTTATAGCCACCGCTGGGAGCATTTGAGAATCTAGCAAGAGCGGTTTTGTATTTTTGGAGCAATACGCGTATCCCGTCTTTAATGTTTGAATATACTGATTGGATACTATTTACATAGTATCGAAATGAAACCTTATAAGTTCTACCAATGTAGTTATAATTTTCATTAAGAACTGGCAAAAATGTTTTGGGATTAAAACATGAATCGTTCTCAACAATTGAATCGCATTGGGGAATATTTAATTTAGAAGAAATTCCTATCAAGGATTTAGATGTGATTTGCATAATACCCAAGCCTACATCGTATGTAACCCAGCTATTGTCGTAAGCAACAATTTTACTTTCTTGAGAAGCAATCGCAAGGATTAGTTCCTTTGGTATAATATTGACTATAGTTCCAAAAGTATTTGCTTCGTCTCTACCACTGTATAAACTTGCTCTAATATTAGAATCAGTATAATAATGTTTAACCGCCTCCAAAATTTTTTCTTTCCGTTCGTTAACAGAATCTTCTAAAGATATTGTTGCTCTATCTTCAAGCTCTACTTGTTTCGTTATATCAGAATTTAACTTCCCCTTCTCTATCCAACCAACAGTATTATCCGTAACATCCTCTACTTTCCAAAAGGTGGAGCCGGTGTTGTCTAACACTTTGATTGCCCAAGAGTTTGGCAATATTTTCAATTGAGTGCTGGTGGTGCTGGCGGATTCATACAAAGTCGTCGTGCCGGTTGTACTAGAAATTTCCGCCCATGTTCCTCCCCCTCCCGTCCCACCTCCCCCTCCTGCCGGTGGCGCGCACGGCGTCACCCACCCATCTTCGCAAAACCACGGAAGATTGTCGGTGTGGCCGGCTGTGGTGTAACTGTCCGTGCAATAACTTGGGTTGTTGGTGTCTTGCTGACAAGCGGTGTTTTTCTCCCACCAGTTGCCTCTGACGGTGGAACTGCCTTCAAGGTCAAGGTCGCCGGAGATG
>MFVN01000005.1:2793-12951 GCA_001786095.1 Candidatus Nomurabacteria bacterium RIFCSPLOWO2_02_FULL_42_17 | reverse complement strand
ATATTTATTGTCTTCATGAATTGTTCTGATCTCTTTAACTATTATTTCCAATGCCTTATTAACTCTTTCAAATGCTTCATCAACTCTTTCAAATGCTTCATCAACTCTTTCAAAAGACCTTGTAATAGCCCGCATACTCTGTTCAAAAGTTTTTTCAGTCACATATTTAGGCGTTTCTTTGACTACTTTTTTCATACAGCCATTATACTACGGGCAAATTTATATATCAATCCGCCTAGAACTCATGATGATCGGGGGATTCGGGCGGAGTTTTCTTTTCGGGTTCGTCGGCGATGGTTATTTACGAATTTGATAAGCTCGGCTTCGGTGATCAATGTAACAAACTATGATTTTTTTGCCATTCCAATTAACTTTATATTTTATTCGCCAATCACCAGCGCGTAATTTATAAAAATCTTTGAATTCTCCGCCTAGATTTTGGGGTACGACATTTTCGAAATTTTCTACTAACCACTCTAATTTACATACCACTTGTCTTCTTACTTCCTTATCTAATTTAGCAAGGTCAACCTCGGCAGCTTTTTGAAATTCGATCAACCACGCCATAATTTATGGAATATCAACAATACTTGCGTTTGATTTGAGAGATTGGAGTGGTTTTTTGGTTACCAAAGCGAGCCAGTTTTAGCCGACGTTTGGCATAAGAACTTAATTCCAAACCAAAATCCGGGTCGGTAAGAAAATCGGAAACGGCCTGAGAAACCATTATTTTCGTCAAATTACTGTAACTTTTCGGAACTTTAGTAAAAGTAAGCATACTAATTATTGTATCACTTAACACCAACGAATACAATTAAAACTCATGATGATCGGGGGATTCGGGCGGAGTTTTCTTTTCGGGTTCGTCGGCAATGGCAACTTCGGTGGTGATGAGCATGGCCGCCGCCGAGGCCGCGTTTTCCAGCGCCGTGCGTGTTACTTTAACGGGGTCAACAATGCCAGCTTTTATAAGATCGGAAATTTCCGCCTCGGCGGCGGGATCGCCCGAAGCGTCATAACCGAAAGCGTCGCCCGCGGACTTTTTTACTTTTTCCACGATAACCGCACCATCGTCGCGCCCGGCGTTCACGGCAATCTGCCGGAGCGGTGTGTAAAGTGCGTTAACTAAGGCGTTGTAGCCGATAGCGAACTCCGAGTCTCCCGAAGCCGCTACACGGCGAGAAAGTTTTCCCGCTACTTTGACTAAGGCCGTGCCTCCCCCGGCCACAATGCCCTCGGCAATGGCCGCTTTAGTGGCATTGACCGCGTCTTCTATTTTTAATTTCAAATATTTCATCTCGGTTTCAGTGGCCGCGCCGACTTTTATAATCGCCACCCCGCCGGTCAACTTGGCAATACGTTCATCTATTTTTTCAATATCATATTTAGATTCCGTTGCCTCGCGCTGGGCTTTGAGTTGGGCTACGTGTTTTTCAATTTCCTGCTTCTTACCGCGTCCGCCCACGATAACAGTTTTATCTTTAGTGGCAATAACTTTGCGCGCGCTCCCCAACGCCGACAAGTCGGCGTTTTCCAACTTAATCCCGACTTCTTCGGAAATTACTTTAGCGCCCACGGTTACGGCGATATCCCCTAAAAGTTCTTTTTTATGATCTCCAAAACCCGGGGCTTTAACTGCCAAAATACTAAAAGTTCCGCGCAATTTATTGACTACAAAAGTCGCCAGAGCATCGCCTTCCACTTCTTCGGCAATAATCACTAATTCTTTCTTGCCAGTTTGCGCTAATTTTTCCAGAAGCGGAAGTATTTCTTTGATAGCCGAGATTTTTTTGTCAGTTATTAAAATTGACGGTTGATTATATACCGCCTCCATGCGTTCGGCGTCGGTAATCATATAAGGTGAAACATAGCCTTTATCAAATTCTAAACCCTCCACAACTTCCGAGTCCACGCCAAAAGATTGTGATTCTTCCACTGTCACCACGCCGTCTTTGCCAACTTTTTCTATTGTTCCGGCAATAATTTTTCCGATTTCTTCGGACTCGGCCGCCAAGGTGGCCACCTGACGAATCTCGTCTTTGTTTTTGATGGGCTTGGCTAATTTTTTTAATTCAATCACCGCGTCTTCTTTCGCCCGCTCTATCCCGCGCCGTATAACCATGCCGTTGGCGCCCATAGAAGCGCGTTTAAGCCCTTCAGAAATTATGGCTTCGGCTAAAATAACCGAAGTGGTTGTGCCATCGCCGGCCGTTTCATTGGTTTTTTCAGCAACTTCCTTGATAATTTCCGCGCCCATATTCTCAAACTTATCGGTTAAAGTAATTTCTTTAGCGATAGACACGCCGTCGTTAGTAACCATGGGCGCGCCATAGCCCTTATCCAGAACCACATTGCGCCCGCGCGGTCCAAGCGTAATGCGCACAGCATTGGCGACTTTATCAATGCCCTGTTTTAGTTTTTTACGAGCTTCTTCGCTCCAAATAATTTGTTTAGCCATATATTTTTAAAAAATTATTTTATAACCGCCAAAATACTTTCTTCTTTCAGAATAAAATATTCTTCGCCTTCGATTTTTATTTCATCGGGGCTGTATTTGGAAAAAATTACCGTTTGGCCGACTTTGACGCGCATAGGAACAAGCCCGTCGCCGTCCTCGTTCCACCGCCCCTCGCCCACGGCCACGACCTTGCCCCGTTCTGGCTTTTCCTTGCCGATTGTATCGGGAATGATAATTCCGGCCTTATTTTTCTTATCCTCGCCCGCGCCCAGTGGCTTAACCAAAACCCTGTCGCCCAAAGGCATAATTGTTTTCATGGTGATATGTATATTACCCCATTGCCTCTTTTTACGCAATTTAATTTATAAGCATTTCTTATTTCTCTAAACTAAATTCTATTAACGCTTTTTTGATTATTTCGTCGGGAACTTCAAACCCGGGCATAAATTCCACTTGTTCTTCGTAATTTATGCCTTCAAAATAGGCAAGTTGGCTTCTGAACAGTTTTTCATTAAAGTTGTCCCCAAAAAACTGTTTGCCTTTTTGTGATATTTCTTCAATAGAAAAATAATCTTTGATTATAAAATACAAATCCACATAATCTTTCCATTTTGCTCTTTGACCTAGGGCAAATGCTTTCATCGCGGCCAAAGTTAAAAGGTTGGGCAACCTAATTCCCTCAAAAGTTTCAGTGTATTCGAGAAGAAATGGAAATTGGTAAAAAGTAAATTTGACTCCCCTTATCATTAGGGTGAGCTCCCCTAATTTATTTACGATAATTTCATCGGTTTTAAAATGGCGCAGGATTTTATTGAGCAAGCTTTGGTTACTGAAATTTTTTTGGGAAAAAAGATCAAAATCCACGGACCGACGATGACCCAGATAAAGAGCTATGACCGTACCACCAACCAGTCCGAAATCTTTAGAAAATTCAGCTACAAAAGACAAAAATTTAGTCTGTCCTTTAGTGAGAACTTCTTTATGCATTTGCGTATTTGTTAAAATATAAATTAAAATAATGTTTAATTTCCGGACGATAATTCTGTCTGCCAAACTTGTCAGGAGTAGACTTATGACGGAAAATCTGGGCAGTCTTTTGAATACCTAAGATTTTAATCATGGTTTGCACATCATCCCAATCACCATAATTCAAAACATGCTCTACAATAGATGCCTCGTCGAGCTTGCTCAAATCCTTCACATACCAAACTAGATATGGCCTTTCTTTAATAAATTGATGAATCGTCATATTTATATTATACCATAATTAGTCGCTAAAAACTACTAACTATATTATACATTCAATCCGTACACTAACCCAATGATAGTGTACATATCACATCCTCTTGCCTTATAAAGAGCGGTTTGCTATACTACTCACGCATGGCAATTCTGACTAATATATTACCTTGGGCGCAAATAGCTCTCGCGGTTCTGCTTACGGTCTGTATTTTACTTCAGCGTTCGGCTGAGGGTTTAGGCGGCGCTTTGGGCGGTGGGGATATGGGTGGCGTGCGTTATACCCGCCGTGGTTTTGAAAAATTTTTATTTTACGCGACAATTGTTATTGCCGTTTTATTCACCGCTCTGGCCTTAGCATCCATTCTGTTAAAGTAAAAAACCATATGAAAAAATTCATAGCTTTTCTTGGTCGCTTAAACGACATCATTCGGACTTTCCCTAAAAAAGAATATTGGGGATTTTTAGGGCTGGTGGCCGTGGCAGGTTTGAGTGTTTTAGTGATCGCGGTTAAAGTTAACAATCTAGTCAGTTTAGAAACACCGGTGGTTGGCGGACAAATCACCGAGGGCATAATCGGCACGCCGCGCTTTATCAATCCCATTCTAGCCATCTCTGACGCTGACCGCGATCTTACCGCCTTGGTTTATTCCGGCCTAATGCGCAAAACTCCCGACGGCCAAATCACACCCGACCTAGCGGAAAGATATGAAATATCCGACGACGGTCTTAGTTATACTTTTTTTATAAGAAAAGAGGCCGTATTTCACGACCATAAACCTGTTACGGCCGATGATATAATTTTCACCATAACAACCGCGCAAAATACAATGCTAAAAAGTCCGCGTAAAACCAACTGGGAAGGCGTTGAGGTTGAAAAACTGGATGAACGCACGGTTAAATTCACTCTTAAACAACCTTATGCTTCTTTTTTAGAAAACACCGTTATGGGCATACTGCCAGCATACAAATGGAAGGAACTTTCAATTGATGAATTTAGTTTCAGTGATTTGAACACAAACGGAATCGGCTCCGGTCCGTATCGTATTAAAAAAATCAGCAAAAAATCCTCGGGTATACCGGCCTATTATGAACTTGAACCGTTTAAGCAATTTGTTTTCGGTAAACCGCATATTAAAGAAATAATTATCTATTTTTATCCAAATGAAAAAGAATTGTTAGCAGCACTGGATCGAGGCGACATAAATCAAGCGCCAGCCATCTCTCCCGAAAACGCGGCCGACTTTAAAAACGGCAGTCACCGGATTTCCTCGGCCGTCTTACCGCGCGTTTTTGGTCTTTTCTTCAACCAAAGTCAAGCATCTGTTTTTACCGACAAAAGCGTTATAAAAGCCATTGATTTGGCCGTGGATAAAAACCGCATAATCAAGGAAGTTCTTTCAGGTTATGGCGTAAGTGTAAACGGGCCTCTGCCCATAGGATTCGGTGAATCAGTTGTTTTGTCAGGAACCGAAAATACTGTACCGGAAACAGCCGTCGATGAAGCTAAAGAGGTGTTAAATAAGGCCGGATGGAAACCGGGTAAAGACGGCATTCTGGAAAAACAAATAAAAGACACGAAAGGTAAAAAAAGTACGACTCGTCTGCAATTTTCTATTTCTACGGGCGATACGCCGGAACTTCAAAAAACAGCCGAGATTATAAAAGAAAATTTACTAGCGCTTGGAATGGCGATTGAAATAAAAACTTTTGAGCTGGGAACATTGAACCAAGAGGTTATATATCCGCGCGAGTATGACGCCCTTCTGTTTGGGCAAATAATCGGGCAAGGTACGGATCTTTTTGTTTTCTGGCATTCCTCGCAAAGAAATGCTCCGGGTTTGAATATTGCCATGTACACTTCTTCTAAAACCGATAAAATACTGGAAGAAATAATTAAAACCACGGATCCAGAACTCCGCCGCCAAAAATACCGCGCGTTTGAAGAAGAAGTGCGCAAAGACGCTCCAGCCGTCTTTATTTATTCCCCTGAATTTATCTATGTCGTTTCTAAAAATTTAAAAGGTCTGAACTTAAACAATTTAACTCTTCCATCCGACCGTTTTCTAGAGATCCATAAATGGTACGTGGAAACGGAAAAGATTTGGAAAATATTCCAAAAAAATGATTAGAAGAAATACACGTCCACCAACTAGCCGGCATAGCCGGCCACAAATACGAACTTATATAAAACCGGAGTCCGCAAGAACCCCAGTTGGTCATGCCTATGAGCGATTAAAAATTCCTCCTCCCAAAGAGGGCGTGATTCGTATCGTACCTTTAGGCGGAGTCGAAGAAATCGGTAAAAATATGACCGTAATCGAAATCGGAAATGATATTATCATCATTGATGCCGGAATGCATTTCTCAACCGACGACACGCCAGGTATTGATTATGTAATTCCCAACACGCGCTATCTGGAAGAGCGCAAAGATCGCATACGCGCGCTTATTCTCACGCACGGGCATTTGGACCATATTGGTGGCGTGCCCTTAGTGCTGTCGCGCATCGGCAATCCGCCCGTCTATTCGCGCAATCTGACGGTTCTTATGATGCGAAAACGTCAAGCCGAATTTCCTCATTTGCCACCGCTCAACGCCAAAGTTGTGGAGAAAAATGATGTTATACAATGCGGAAAATTGCGCGTTCGCTTTTTTGGTGTAACTCACACCATGCCGGATTCTATGGGTGTAATTATTGAAACGCCTTATGGATGGATTGTGAATCCTGGAGATTACAAACTTGATCAGATAGACGGAGTAGTAACCGAAAATGAAGAGAAAGTTTATAATATTTTTGACGAAGCTAAAACTTTACTTTTGCTTTCCGAATCAACCAATATAGAAAATGAGGGTTTTGCTTTGCCGGAAATCAAAGTGCACCAAGGACTGGAAAACCTGCTAAAAAAAGTTCGCGGACGCACAATTATCGCGGCTTTTTCTTCGCACATCACCCGCTTGGCAAAAATTGTAGATATCGCCCAAAACTTAAACAAAAAAGTAGCTGTTGATGGACGCAGTATGAAAACCAATATTGAAGTGGCTGTTGAAGCGGAATTTTTTAAGCCCAATAAGGGAACAATTATTTCTATTGAAGAGGCGGATAAATATCCGCCGGAACGCGTGGTTGTGCTTATGACCGGCGCACAAGGCGAAGAATTCGCTTCACTCAACCGCGCCGCCCAAAAAACGCACAAAAAATTCTCTCTTAAAAAAGGAGACACGATTATTCTTTCAGCTTCCATCATCCCCGGCAATGAACGGCAGGTGGAACGTATGAAAGACGGCTTGGCACGACAGGGAGTAAAAATAATAAGTTACCGCACGCCCGGCGAAGATTTCGTACACGCTACCGGACACGGCAACATAGAGGATGTGCGATGGTTGCACCGCAAGGTCCGGCCTAAATTTTTTGTTCCGATACACGGCAACCATTATCGCCTTCAACTGCATAAAGATTTAGCGTTGGAATTGGGAATGTCCGAAGAAAATATTGTGGTGCCGGACAACGGTTCAATAATTGAAATTACGGATGGTGGAAAAAAAATCAGTATGCTAAAAGAAAAAGCGCCGGCCGGTCCTATGATGGTAGACGGATTTACTGTTGGTGATATGCAAGAAATCGTGATCCGCGACCGACAAATGTTAGCTGAAGATGGTATGTTCGTAATAGTTGCTGTGCTAGATAGCCAGACTGGTAAACTACGCAAATCGCCGGATATCATTTCGCGCGGTTTTGTTTATCTAAAAAATTCCCAAGAACTTCTCCAGCACGCGCGCCTTATCATTAAAAGAACCGTGGAGGAAAGCGCGCGAGGGCAGAATCCAATAAACTTTGATTTTGTAAAAGAACGCGTAACCGACAATTTGTCTAAATTTTTAGTTCAAAAAACAGCCAAGCATCCGTTAATTATTCCTGTTTTACTTTCCGTATGATAACAACAACTAAAAATCCGCTAAGGAATGTGTACTCGGCCAGTTTCTTCTTTGCCACGTCTATAGCATTGGCGGCTTACATCAATTCTTCTTTCTTGGGACAAATTATCGGCGAACGCAGAGTCGGATTAATTTATACTTTTGGCGCGTTACTGACCTTTGTCGGACTTACGGCAATTCCGCGACTAGTCAAAAAACTTGGCAACACTCGAGCGCTTTTGAGTATTTTAATTGTAAATTTACTGACGTTAGTCGTTTTTGCTTCTGGAATTTTTGGTAAATTAAACATTCCTTTTTTTCTAGCTTATGTGGTAACCAATAGTTTAGTAATTTTTTGTTTTGATATTTTTATAGAACATTTTTCTAATCGAAATATTGAGGGTCGCGCGCGCGGAACATATCTTTCCATTATAAACTTAGCTTGGGTGTTAATGCCGGCATTGGCGGGAATTTTGGTAGCCAGCGCGGGCTACGCTCGCGCCTATCTAATCGCGGCGGTTGCGGTCACGTTGTGTGGACTGGTAGTTATTACGCGCCTGCGTGGCTACTCGGATGTAAATTATAATCGCACCTCTTGGCGACAAGCTTGGAATTATGTTAAAGAACATCACGACATACTGCGTGTGGTTGTTATTAATTTTTTACTGCAATTTTTTTACGCTTGGATGGTTATCTACACGCCTATTTATCTCCATCAACATATAGGTTTGTCTTGGCCGACCATTGGAATAATTTTTACGGTTATGCTCACGCCTTTTGTATTTTTACCATATACTTTGGGTAAACTTTCTGACAAAATAGGTGAAAAAAAGTTTCTTATCATGGGATTAATTTGTATGGCTATGGCTACGGCTTTGTTATTTTTTATAAAAACACCAACAATATTAATCTGGACAGCGGCGCTTTTTGCCACGCGCTTGGGCGCGGCCGCGGTGGAAGTTATGGCTGATGTTTATTTTTTCAAACACATTCGGGATTCCGATCCGTCGGTTATTAGTTTTTACCGTGATATGTATCCGTTGGCCTATTTTATCGCCCCGCTCTTGGCTTCAGCTTTGCTTATTTTCCTGCCCTTTAAGGCACTTTTTCTAATTTTAGGTTTAATTGTTTTATCTTCCCTCTTTTTTGCCACCCGCCTCAAAGATATGGTTTAACTCTCCGGCGCGGGGTCGAGTTTTACTTGCGCAGTTTTTTCGGAACCCTTGCTTAGAATTTTAAGCGTGACGGTATCGCCAACTTTCTTTTCGCGTATGATAAGCGCCAAACTTTTATCTTTGTCTATTTTTTGCCCGTCAATCTCTAGAATTATATCGTTTTCCACAATGCCCGCCTTATCGGCCGGACCGCCCGGAATAACCGCTAACTCATCGGCACCTTCCCCGCGCTGAACCAAAACCCCGTAATCAACCGTAAGATTATTTTTTTCTTTCAATTCTGGTGTAATCGCCACATAACGCACACCCAAATATGACCGAACTATTTTACCGGATGATTTAACCGAATCAATCGCTGTTTTTACGGAATTTATCGGCAAAGCAAACCCAATATTTTCCGAACCCTGCGCCACCGCCACATTCACTCCGATCACCCTGCCGCGCAGATCTAAGAGCGGACCGCCGGAATTGCCGGGGTTAATAGCCGCGTCGGTTTGTATGACTTTATCTAAAACTTCACTGCGCCCAAGACCCGTGCTGGCGGTAATCGTGCGAGCCAATCCGGAAACCACGCCCACCGAAACAGTGTTGCGGAATTCTCCCAAGGCGTTACCAATGGCAATGACCGTCTGTCCAACTTGCAGATTATCGGAATTGCCTAAATCTAATTTTGGAAAACTACCTCCGCCAGCTGGCGGATCCACTTTAACCATGGCAATGTCCAACACAGAATCGCGCGCAATAACTTTAGCAGGATGTTTTTTACCGTCGTTAGTAAAGACCGTGTATTCAACGTCTTTTTGCTCAACCACGTGCCGATTGGTAACAATAAGTCCGTCGGCCGACACAAAAAATCCGGAACCCGAACCAACTTCTTTCTTTTCTGTGCCGTTCTGGCGCTGGCGCGGAACTTGGAAAAAGAAATTAGGAAACATATCGTTGCCAAAAAAATCTTTGAAATCTCCGAACGGACTTTGCTCTTCGTAGTAAGTTTCATATTTAGGCACGTCTTTGGTCAACACGATGGACACAACCGCCGGATTGGTTTTTTTGACCGCGTCAATAACAAAACTTTCTTCGGTGAAAATATTTGTTTCTTTTACAATTTTTTCGGATTCGGAACTATTCTCATTTTGTTGTTCTTCTTGTTGAGATATATTTTGAAAATACTCGCGCGCCAGCCACCCGTAAACCGTCGCCCGCTCCTTCCATAAAATCCCTGCCCCAGCGGCCAAAACCAGCAACGCCCCTAAAACGCCACCCGTTACCGCTTGTTTAAATTTTCCATCAAATTTTATCTCCATATAGATTAATATTTTAAATACGGTACTTTTTATGTCAACTGTGGAAAACAAATAGAAAAACCCGCCC
>MFVN01000005.1:0-2774 GCA_001786095.1 Candidatus Nomurabacteria bacterium RIFCSPLOWO2_02_FULL_42_17 | reverse complement strand
CTAGGTCGGGGCGGGTTTCCAACCCGCGCTTAAGCGCGGGTTACGTTCGTGGCAGCTGGGCCTTTTTCGCCCTGAGTGATTTCAAAGTTAGTAGTATCACCAACTTTCAATTCGTCAAATGTCACGCCAACTAAGTCCTTAGAGTGGAAGAATAGATCCTTCGCTTCGCCTTCGCGAGAAATGAATCCAAATTTTCTGTCCGCCACAAGAGTTTTGATTGTTCCTGTCATATGATTGTTTTTATAATTATCTTATACCGAGAAACTCGACTACGTTCCCCTATTAGCACGAGTCCATTGTATCACACTACGTAAAATTTTGCAAGTATCTTGTTTGGGAGTCCAACTCCCAAACATCACAGCCCGCGTTTTAATTTCACGCGGGCGTTTTTGGTTAAACATTGTTTTCGCAAACGCACACTCAAGGGTGTTATTTCTAAATATTCATCTTCAGCCATCACCTCTAATCCCCGTTCAATCGTGAGCTCATACGGCGGAACAAGCACAATGGCTTCGTCCGAAGACGAGGCACGCACGTTAGTGAGATTTTTTCCTTTTGTTGGATTTACCAACATTTCTTCGCCCTTTGATGTACTGCCGATAACCATGCCTTCGTATACCTCGGTCGCCGGTTTAATATAAATAACACCACGCTCTTGAAGATTCCATAAAGAAAATCCGAGCGCCTTTCCATTTGTCATCGAAATCATTGAACCGGACGCGCGTCGGCGTATCTCGCCGGCAAAGGAACGAAAACCGACAACGCGCGCCGCCAGTATTCCTTCTCCTTTTGTATCAATGATAAATTGATTACGATAACCAAGAAGTCCGCGCGTGGGTCCTTCAAAAATTAAACGTGAAGTTTTTTTATGTGAAATAAGACTTGTTATTATAAAACCTCGCTTACCAAGACGCTCAATAATGACGCCTTGATATTCTTGCGGAATGTCCACGACCACTTCTTCGAAAGGTTCAGTTTTTATATTGTTTTCCTCATGTATGATGACATGTGGCTGTGAGACTTGCATTTCATATCCTTCCCGCCGCATATTTTCAAGTAAAATCGCAATATGTAATTCCCCTCGGCCCGATACTTTATATGTGTCACCAGTTCCAAATTCCACACGCAGTCCGACATTTACTTCAAGCTCGCGCTCAAGCCGTTCACGCAATTGCCGCGATGTGACAAATTTTCCCTCGCGTCCGCTAAAAGGTGAATTGTTGACCAGAAAATCAAGCGTGATTGTCGGCTCATCAACGGCAATAGCCGGAAGAAGTTCGGCATCCGCGTCTGTTGTTATTGTTTCGCCGATATCGATATCGGAAAGCCCCGCGATAAGCGCGATGTCGCCCGCCTTCGCCAAGGCTTCGGCGGGCAGGCCCGCGCTGACACCGCCAACTTCCACTCGGCGCAACCCCTTAAAAGTAAAAACTTTTGTGATTTTTCCCGATCGGGTCGTGACACCTTGCTTCTTAATAAACACAGAAAGTCCCGGGGAAACCGAGCCCTCGTAAATTCGCACAACCGCCAATCGGCCGAGAAAATTATCATAGGCGAGATTAAACGGCTGGGCTAAAACATTTTGCTTTGCAAAATGTTCGCCCAACGCTTCGCTCCGCGAAGCGTTTAGGGAAGCTATTGGCACATATTCAAGAATTACATCGAGAAGCGGTGTAAGATCTCCACCGGCCGGCGAATGAATCTCATCGAGCTTGCGTTTAGCAATACCTTGTTTACCTATAGAATAAATGACGGGAAAATTCGTCTGTTCATTTGACGCGCCAAGTTCCATAAAAAGTTCCAGAACCTGTTCCACGGATCGCGCCGGATCCGCCGCTGGCTTGTCTATCTTATTAATAACAACTATCGGCTTCAAACCAAGTTCAAGTGATTTTTTTAAGACGAATCGCGTCTGGGGCATCGGCCCCTCTTGCGCGTCCACAACAAGAAGCACCGAATCAATCGAACGCAACACGCGTTCCACTTCGCTTCCGAAATCCGCGTGTCCGGGCGTGTCAACAATATTTATTTTTGTGCCTTTGTAAATAACAGCTGCGTTTTTAGAATAAATAGTAATACCGCGCTCGAGCTCGAGCGCGTTGGAATCCATTGAAACGCCCTCTTCGGCGGCGCCCGTTTGCCGTAAAAGCGCGTTGGTAAGAGTTGTCTTACCGTGGTCAACATGGGCGATTATTGCTATATTGCGTATTTCCATAAAATAAAAACTGCCCCAAAACGAGGCGATTAATATGATGATACATCAAAGTCTTTTATAAAGCAAAAACCATCCAACCACCGGCGCCAATCATTGGATTGGTTAAAATAACATTCCTACATTCTCAAGTTTGTAAGGGTGTTGTTATTATTGTATGGTTGATAATGATTAGAAACACAAGTCCAGCCAGTCGGCAAAAAGTTTTTTGTGCCATTGTATAAAAAATATTTTGGTTTAATAATTCGACCTTTGTAAGCAACCAATTTACTTATCTCTCCAAACATACTTCTTACCCAAAGGGGCCAACGGCTTAAGAGGTCTAAGCTGTGGCAACTTCGGTAATTTGGGGAGCCTCGGCAACTGTGGAAGTTTTGGCAAACTTGGCAGTTTGGGATAAAACTTCGGATCTTTAACTAATCTCCATGGCATAGTTTTTTAAATTAATTTTTTGATAATCTCGACCTAGCTAGATAGTGTGGATAACTAGACTTGCATGTTTTCCATAGACTTTCTATACTATAATAGTAGTATATTAGAACAAGATTAGAAAGTCAAGACT
>MFVN01000004.1:16299-17852 GCA_001786095.1 Candidatus Nomurabacteria bacterium RIFCSPLOWO2_02_FULL_42_17 | reverse complement strand
ACTTTCGGCGGGAATTCTTTTGGCGGATTTCAAAACCCCCTGGAATTTCTTGGCGGAAACCAATGCTGAGGGGCGAAGCCCCGAGGCAACTTCTTCGGCAAATCAAATTTGGTGGACCTAGGCAGAATCGAACTGCCGATTCCTCATTGCAAATGAGGTGTTTTACCACTAAACTATAGGCCCATATAGGTATTCTATTCTTTTTAATAATTCATTACCAATTACCCCATGATATAATTATAATTCACCCCAATTTATTTATGAAATTATTTATCTTCGCAAAACCCGGAGCCAAAGAAGACAGTGTAAAAAAAATTAACGATACTCACTTTGCGGTGACGGTAAGGGAGCCACCCATTCAGGGTCGCGCCAATAAAGCAATTATCAAAACATTAGCTGAATTTCTAGGCATTTCTCCCTCGCGGTTGAATATGGTTTTGGGACATACCAATAAGCAAAAAGTAATTGAAATAATATAAAATAAATGTGCTAAAATCGCGGTATGGATAAGCATTTAAATATTCGCGCGTGGGGTAGGGTGCAAGGAGTATTTTTTCGACAAACAACCCGCGAGCGCGCCCGAAAACTTAAACTTACCGGTTTTGCGCGTAATGAACCGGACGGTGCGGTCTATATTGAAGTTGAGGGTAGGGAAGAAAATTTACAAACCTTTTTAAAATTTTGCAAACGCGGACCGTTTTTGGCTAGAGTAAAATCAATAGAAACCACCGAGGGTTCGCTAAAAAACTTTTTCGATTTCCATATTAGTTGAAATAAGTTATAATATAATTGCAAAATATTTTTATGATAAAAACCGCCGAATTTGTTTCGCCCAAGCATCCCGATAAAATCTGCGACCTTATCGCGGATTCTGTTTTGGACGCTTATTTGGCGCGCGACCGTGGGTCGCGCGCCGCGGTGGAAGTTATGGGCGGTCATGGTCTCATTATAATAAACGGCGAAGTTACTTCACACGCTAAACCCGATATTAAAAAGATTGCGCGAAATATTGTCGGCAGAAAATACAAAGTCATTTCTAATTTAACTTTACAAAGCCCGGAAATTGCTCGCGGTGTGGATTCAGGCGGGGCGGGCGATCAGGGAATTATGAACGGCTACGCAACATCCGAAACGTCGTCTTATATGCCCCGTGAATATGAATTAGCGCGCGATTTGTGCCGGGCGATTTATAAAATCTATCCCTATGACGGCAAAACCCAAGTTACATTAGACAGAAAAAAAATAAAGGCGGTCGTGGCTAGTTTTCAGAATACTGCCAGCGCAAAATTACTGACGCTGGTAAAAAAACTTATTAAGGCGGAGGAATATTTTATAAACCCGGCCGGCGAATGGAGGCAGGGCGGATTCGACGCCGATACCGGACTTTCGGGCAGAAAACTTATTATAGACAATTATGGTCCCGAGATTCCCATAGGTGGCGGAAGTTTTTCAGGTAAAGATCCAACCAAGGTGGACCGGAGTGGCGCCTATATGGCGCGTCGTATTGCCGTGGATTACCTAAAAAAATACAAGGCGCGGAAAGTTGAGATTAA
>MFVN01000004.1:6996-16250 GCA_001786095.1 Candidatus Nomurabacteria bacterium RIFCSPLOWO2_02_FULL_42_17 | reverse complement strand
GCGACCTGTCACCGGCTACGATCTTACGCCACAGGGTATTATTAAATTTTTAAAACTTTGCCGGCCAATTTACGCGCGCACGGCAGTATGGGGACATTTTGGTCGTAATTTTATTTGGGGATAATTTGGTCGTAAAATTGCGTTAGGTCTGATATAATATAAGAGGTCGTTTTATTATTTTTTTAACCCATTTATTAATATGGATGATGATAAAAAATGTAAGGGTTGCGCTTGTTGTGGCACGGACGGTTTTAAGTGCGATATGTGCGGAGATGAATCTGCGACCTTCGATGAGAAACATGTTTGTGGGGGAGAGAATTGCCAGCCCAAGTGCAGTGGTTGCCGGCAAGCCGAAGGCAAGTGTGATTGTAAATAGCTTGTGCGTGTCGTTAATCCATCTAAATTAAGGGCGGTTAGCGTAGGAGTTTTATTCCGGCTTTTTTGGTATGCCCTTGGTTCAAAAGAACGTCTGGTTTTTTTTCTGGCCATTGCCGGTATAGTTTTAGCCAGCATAGCGGATATAATTCCGCCGATTTTATATCGAGATTTTTTCGACACCTTAAGCGGAACGTCGGCGCAGATTACGGCATTAGTGCGTATTTTGGTTCTAATTCTCTTAATACATTTTTTTAGCTGGATTTTCTGGCGTCTTTGCAATTTCAGCGTAATTTTTTTTGAATCTCATGGCATGGCCAAACTGCGCCAGCGAGCTTTTGATTACATGATTAATCACTCACATACTTTTTTTGCCAACAACTTCACGGGTTCTTTGGTTCAGCGCGTTAATCGTTTCGCTCGATCTTTTGAAAGATTGACCGACCGGCTAATTTGGAGCATTTTACCGCTTTTAGTGAAAATTATCGGGATTTCAATTATTCTATGGTCGGTTAGCCGTGCAATCATGTATGCCATGATAGTTTGGGCGGTGTTTTTGATTTTATTTAATTATTTTTTCGCGCGTTGGAAACTGAAATACGATATTCGCCAAGCCGAAGCCGATTCGCGCACTACTGGACTTTTAGCTGATGATATTTCCAATCAGAATCCTATCCAGCTTTTTACTTCCTTTAATGATGAATCTTCGCGCTTTAAAAAAATCTCCAACGAACAGGCGCGAGCCAGCTGGACAACATGGGGTTTGAATGAAATTATGGGAAGCGTTCAGGGGGCTTGCATGATTCTTATTGAATTTTTTCTTTTTTATTACGCCTTACGCTATTGGCAGGCCGGCATTTTAACATTAGGTGTTTTTGTGCTTGTTCAGGTTTACCTTTTTTCTCTTAACCAGCATCTTTGGGAATTTACCCGTGTTACGCGCGATATTTATGAAAGCTACGCCGACGCCAAGGAAATGGCTGAAATTATGCTTTTACCGCACGAGATTCGCGATCTGCCGACAGCTACTGCTTTGGTTGTCGCAAAAGGGGAGATAGAATTTCATGACGCAACTTTTAATTTTCACAAAACGCGCGCAGTGCTCGATAAAATTAATCTTAAAATAAAACCGGGCGAAAAAGTTGCCGTCATAGGTCCGTCTGGCGCCGGTAAATCCACTTTCGCGCGCCTACTTTTCCGTTTTTACGATTTAGATGACGGTAAGATTTTAATTGACGGGCAGGATATAAAATATGTTACTCAAGAAAGTTTACGCAAGAACATTTCTTTGGTTCCGCAAGATCCGGTGCTTTTTCATCGAACCTTGATGGAAAACATCCGTTACGGAAAGCGCGATGCCACGGATGCGGAAGTATTTTCCGCGGCGCTCGCCGCCCACTGTGATGAATTTATACACAATCTTCCTTTAGGTTATGACACTTATGTTGGTGAGCGCGGGGTGAAGCTTTCGGGCGGCGAGCGCCAGCGCGTGGTTATCGCGCGGGCTATTTTAAAAAACGCGCCGATTTTAGTGCTGGACGAGGCGACTTCCAGTTTGGATTCGCATTCGGAAGCGTTGATTCAGGATGCTTTAGGAAAATTAATAGAAGGTAAAACTGTCATTGTTATCGCGCATCGGCTGTCTACCGTGCGTAAAATGGATAGAATTGTAGTTATTGATAAAGGGAAGGTGGTTGAAGACGGATCCCATGATGAACTTTTAGGTAAAGAGGGGGGTTTGTATAAAAAACTTTGGGAAATGCAAGCCGGCGGATTTATTTACGAAAAAGAAGAAGACGAGTAAAATCATCCGCTTTGATTTTTTAAAAAAATCAGTATACTTATTTAAGTTTCAGGGCCCGTGGTATAGCAGTAACACGCGTCCATGGCATGGACGAGTCCGGGGTGCGACTCCCCGCGGGTCCACACGATAATCCAGATAATCCAAAAGACAGCGCCCGGGGCGCTGTCTGGTGTTCTGTATTCTAGCTCAAGCCGCCGTCTTTAAGTCATTTTGCCCCTTCTTAAGGTCAAAGTTTTTTCTTAAAAGATTTATTCCATCAGGATACTCTATTACAATCCCAACTGAATTTCCGGTACCCAACTTGCCAACCACAAAGTCTCTTTCAACACCGAGTGATTTTATTTTCCCTATCACTTCTTCTTCTGAACTGGAGGTTGCGCATATTTTCTCGATCATTTTTTCCGCTTCCTCGTTGGTCATTTTTGAATACTTGGAAAATTCCTTGCTTTCATCTAAGGTTGACTTATTAAGCACATTAGGCATTTCAGGTATTTCAGAAAATCCCATTTTCATTTTATTTAAGTATTAATTAATAATATCTCGATTATACGCCTAATTAAATTTTTATCAAGTGGTCCATCTTCGTTTAGCGGTGCTTGGCGGATACAAAGTTTTTTTAACTATTTCAGGCCATTCCTGAATGGGTTTGTCGGAAAGTATTGGTATTACTTTTTCAGGATATTTTGCTTTTAATTCATCCATAGCTACTAGTGATTTTGAGATTGTTCGTAGAAAATTATTTTGTTTGCTTGAAACCAGTGAGGGTCTATCTGGTTGTTTCTTTAAATTATTTCCAATTCGATAAGATTCTTTAATAGCAAATAGTTCGGGTGTCACATCTTCACCTTTCTCATATTTAGTTAAAATCTCTTCTTTGGCTCTATTTAGCAGTTCTTTCTTTTCCGTTTCCAGTTCTTTTAGGAATTCGTCATCGGTTTTTTCTGCGGGGTTTTCCATATTTCCACCTTATCACTTATTTTCTTTTTTTACAACTATGGTGATATAATACTAACTCTATGCCCAATGTTTTTGAAAACGCCTTACGGCAACTGGAACGCGCCAATCAAGTTAAGAAATTTCCTGAAGATTTTTTGACGCTTTTACATCAGCCCCAGCGCGAAGTTCGCGCGCATATTCCCGTGCGCATGGATGACGGTACGCTACGGGTTTTTGAAGGTTATCGCGTGGAATATAATAATGCCCGCGGGCCGTATAAGGGCGGTATACGTTTTCATCCTGAAACGGATATCAATGAAGTTAAAGCATTGGCTTTTTGGATGACGCTCAAATGCGCTGTGGCTAATTTACCCATGGGTGGTGGCAAGGGCGGTATTACGGTTGACCCTAAAAAACTTTCTAAAACCGAACTGGAAAAACTGGCTCGTGGATGGATGCGCGCCTTTGCTGACATTCTGGGTCCGCGTAAAGATGTACCGGCGCCGGATGTGAATACCACGCCGGAGATAATGGTTTGGATGGTTGATGAATACGCGAAAATAACCGGCGACAAATCCGGCGCCGTGATTACCGGCAAGCCGTTGGATAAGGGTGGTTCGGAGGGCCGAGGTCCAGCCACCGGGCTGGGCGGGTTTTATGTTTTCGATAAACTGCGCGCGTATTACGAACTTCCGGAAAAATGCGCGGTTGTTGTTCATGGTTTTGGAAATGTCGGCTTGAACGCGGCGGAATCATTTGAACGCGCCGGGCATAAGATTATTGGCGTGGCTGATTCGCGTGGGGCTATAAGAAAAATAGACGGCATTAAAGTCGCTGAACTTATTGAACATAAAAACAAAACCGGGAGCGTGGTAGGTTTTGCCGGTTCCGAAAGCATCACTCATGCCGAAAATATAATATCCGAATGCGATATTCTTATTCCCGCGGCGCTGGAAAATCAGATTACCGCCCAAAACGCGTCGCAAATAAAAGCTAAATTTATTTTAGAATTAGCCAATGGCCCCATTACGCCGGAAGCTGATGATATTCTTTTCGAGCGTGGTATTCCGGTCGTGCCGGATATTTTGGCTAATTCTGGCGGGGTGACGGTTTCCACTTTTGAATGGGAACAAAATCTGAAAGGGGAGCATTGGGGCGAGAAAGAAGTGCTGGAAAAATTAAAGAAAATAATGGAAACTGAAGCTCAAAATGTTTTTACCAAATCCCAAGAATTAAAAACTGACCTGCGCCGTGCCGCTTTCATATTGGCCCTGGAAAGAATCCAGACAGCGACCGAATTATAATTTTTATGGATAAAGTTTCGAAACTAAATGTTTCGGGATTGCGCGGGATTTGGCCGGAAAGTTTGAGTGAGAAAATTGTGGCTGATTATGTTTCGGCTTTCGCGCGCTTTGTAAAAAAGACAGATGGTTGGCGTATTTTAATAGGCCGTGATGGGCGTGCGAGCGGTTCCTTGATTCGCGATATAGTTATCCGAACGCTGGCGACCGAGGGAATGGAAATAACGGACGGTGGCATTTTGCCGACCCCCACCGTGATTTTTTCCGCCCGTCTGCCTACGCAGACGGGCGAAATGAAATTTGACGGCGCCGTGATCATTACCGCCTCCCACAATCCGATTGAATACAATGGTCTTAAATTTGTAAACAAAAAAGGTCTTTTTGCCGATGAAAATGAAGTTCGTGAAATTGAATCTTTACGCCTCCCAAACACCCCCCGGCCTGATATTAAAGTGCGGGAAATAGTCCACGATAACACGCTCATTTCCCAACACATTAAAACCATAATTGAGAAGATTCCCGTTTCGGCCGTAAGAACTCGTCATTTTAAAGTTGTAGCCGATCCAGTTAATGCCTCCGGATGTTTTGCGACCCCCGAACTTCTACGCGAACTTGGTTGCGAAAATTTTATTATAAACGGCGAGCCCACCGGTGTTTTTGCTCGTCCACCTGAACCATTGCCGGTCAATCTTGGCGACCTTGCTCAAGCGGTTTTGAAAAATAAAGCTGACATTGGTTTCGCCCAAGATCCAGATGCCGACCGTTTAGTGGTAGTGGACGAAAAAGGACAAGTGCTTTCCGAAGAATTTACGCTGGCGCTGGCGGTGGAAAGTGTTTTATCAAAAACTCACGGCGATGTGGTGATAAACCTTTCCACTTCGCGTGTGATTGATGATATTGCCGAAAAATACGGTGGACGCGTGTGGCGTACCAAAGTTGGCGAAGCCAACGTGGTTCAGGGAATTTTAGAACACAAGGCGATTGTCGGTGGTGAGGGCAATGGGGGAGTGATTTATCCGGAGATAAATTTAGCGCGCGATAGTTTAGTTGGCATGGCGCTTATTCTTGATCTTTTAGCTAAGCACCCGCCTGCGCAGGCAGGTAGAAAAACCGTATCGGAAATTGTCGCGGATTTTCCGCGTTACTTTACTCGTAAAGAAAAATTACAATTCAAGGGTGAAACCGAAGCGTTATATCAAACGTTCCTAAAAAAATTTCCCCAAGCCAAAAGCAATATGCTTGACGGCCTGCGTTTGGATTTTTCAGACAAGAGCTGGTTGCACATTCGACCTTCTAACACCGAACCGGTGTTACGCCTAATTGGCGAAGCGCCTGACCAATCAACTCTGGATCGTCTTTTTGCGGACGCGGGGACATTGGTAACTTAGCTATTTTGCGGTAAAATAAGTATATATGGCCAAACTTGGCAAGGTACAGATAATTAAATATGCTCCACCTCCGCCAGAGCTGCCAATTTATGGCCGAGTTAAACCCGAAGACATTTCTTTTTTTGGGCGGACTAATTATGTGGCTTCTCTGGAAGAAAAGAAATTTATTTTTGGTATCAAGCGCCAAGATCGCCGACGCCACTTATATGTTATTGGTAAAAGCGGGGTGGGTAAATCCAAACTTTTAGAACTTTTAATTCGCCAGGATTTGGTTTACGGCCACGGTTTGTGTTTGATGGATCCGCACGGCGACGTGATTGAAGCCATACTGGATTTCATACCCGAAGACAGGATTGATGACGTGGTTTTGATTAATCCGCCGGATATGGATTATCCGGCATCTTTCAATCCTCTTTCCAATATCGATCCAGCTTTCAAACACCAATTAGCCCAAGGATTGATTGAAGTTATGGAAAAGCAATTCGGCGCCAACTGGACACCGCGTCTGGAGCATGTTTTTCGCTTTACCGTTTTGGCTTTGCTAGATTATCCGCACGCCACTATGCGCGGAATGATTTCCATGCTGACCGACCGCAATTACCGCCAGAAAGTCGTGGAGTATATCGAGGACGATATGGTGCGCCGGTTCTGGGCCATTGAATTTGCCGATTGGTCCGAAAAGTTTGACACTGATGCCATTATTCCCCTGGTTAACAAACTCGGACAGTTTCTGTCCGACCCGCTTCTGCGCAACATTTTCGGACAAAAAGAAAATAAAATTGATTTGGAACAATTAATGCACGAAAAAAAAATTATACTTATTAATTTATGTAAAGGCCGATTGGGCGAAGAAAATTCCAGCTTCTTGGGTTCAATGTTTGTGACCAAGATAAAACAGGCGGGCATGGCGCGCGCCTCCATACCCGAGGAAGACCGTCATGATTACTATTTTTATATAGACGAGTTTCATAATTTAGTAACCGAAACTTTTGAAAATATTTTATCCGAAGCGCGCAAATACGGATTATGCTTGACCGTGGCGCACCAGTATGTCGGCCAACTAATTCCGCGGGTGCAGGCGGCTGTGTTGGGTAATGTCGGAAGTATTATTATTTTTCGAGTGGGCGGTGAAGACGCGGTAAAACTCAAGCCGGAAATGGCGCCGATTTTTGACACCAAAGATATGATTAATTTGGGTATGCAAGAATTTTTCGTGAAAATGGTTATTGACGGCGAATCTTATGATCCGTTTTCCGCCGAGACGCTTAAGGTTTTGCCACCCACTCACCGGTCTTTTAAGGAAGAAATTATCGAGCAGTCGCGCCAGAAATATACCATACCGGCGGACATGGCCAAGAAATTAATTGCCGAAGAAGAAGCCATGATTATCCGGAGCGCGCAGGAAAAAGCCATTATTGAGGGCCAGAGCAAAAATTTGCAGGAAAAACCGGAAAAGGGAGAAAAGGAAACTGCCGTTTCCGGCGAAGCCGGTTCAGATGAACAGCCGGCTGTTTCGGATGATTCTAAGAAAGATAAAACCGGCCAGCCGATGGTTTAGCGTAAAGGTCGAAAATTATGAGAAATAATAATAAAATGATTTTTATTTACACAACCTGCCGCGACGCGGAAGAAGCCAAAAAAATAGGCCGGCTCATTATTGAAAAAAAAATGGCCAGCTGTGTCAATACTTGGCCGGTTGAATCAATGTATAATTGGGAAGGGGAGTTTCAGAATCATTCTGAAGTCGGTATGTATATTAAGACAGTTGAAAAAAAATTGCAGAATATCGAAGATTTATTGCATCAAAATCACAGTTACAGCGTGCCGTGCGTCGCCGCCACGGCCGTGTACCGCATCAACCGCCCCTACAAGGAATGGATGGCCACTTGCATTGAATAATCACTCCGCGTATTTTTAAAAAGTACTCTTGTAAAAAGAGTGCGTGCGGTTGCCTTTATATTTTTAAGCATCCTAAAGTATTCCAATATTCTATAGAATTGTGGAATAGGTAAATATGCAAAACGAAACTAGACAATGTCAAAATTGTAAGCAAAACTTCGTCATCGAGTCCGATGATTTTGCTTTTTATGAAAAAATAAAAGTCCCTCCGCCGACTTGGTGTCCGGAGTGCCGGGCCCGGCTTCGTCTTTCTTTCAGGAATGAGCGCGCTTTTTATAAAAGGCCTTGCGATAAATGCAAACAGGATAAAGTTTCAATGTATAGTCCAAACAAGCCTTATACTGTTTGGTGCTATGACTGCTGGTTTTCTGACAATTGGAACGCGCTTGATTACGGACGGCCTTACGATCACAACCGCCCATTTTTGGAGCAATTAAATGATCTATTGAAAGCCGTTCCTAAAATCTCCTTGATATATGTGAGAAGCCCGGGGTCAAATTACACGAACATTTCGGCGGACAACAAAAATTGTTATATGATTGTCGAGTCTTCCGATAACGAAAACTGCATTAATTGCTATTGGATTCAGCTTTCCAAGGATTTGGTTGATTGTTCTTTCACGAACAAAGTCGAGCTTTCTTATGAAGCGGATGATTGCTATGATTGCCACAATTTAAGATTTTCAAAAGGATGCCACAGCTGTTTGGACAGCTTATTTCTTTTGGATTGCCGAGGATGCACAAATTGTCTGGGATGCGTTAATCTAAGACAGCAACAGTATCATATTTTTAATGAGCCGTATTTGAAAGAAGAATACAAAAAGAAACTGGAGTCTTTTAAATTGAACACGCACTCGGGAATAGAAAATTTTAAAAAAGAATTTGCGAAATTTATTCTTAAAAACCCCAGAAAATACGCGGAAATAGTCCAAGCTACTAATTCAACGGGGAATTACATCAAAAATGCCAAGAACTGCCAGTCTTGCTTCCACTGTTATGATTCGGAAGACTGCCGATACGGGGTGCACACTTGGCGCGGAGCCAAAGATTGCCTGGATGTGGATACAGCCGGCCGGAGCGCCGAACTCATTTACAACTCCATCAATGCTGGCATTGAAACTTCTCGCCACATTGCCACGAATCTTTGCTGGTCTTCGACTTTTGCCGACTATTCTACTTATTGTTTCAACTGCAATCATGTTTTAGGGTGCATGGGGCTTCGCAAAAAAGATTACTGCATTTTAAACAAGCAATATGATAAAGAAACTTATGAAAAGCTTTCTGTGGAAATAATTTCTTTAATGACGGAAAGGGGAGAATGGGGAGATTTTTTGCTCCCCAATATGAGTGCTTTCGGTTATAACGAGACTGCGGCACATGAGCAATTTTCTCTTTCAAAGGAGGAAGCTTTAGCACAAGGTTTTAAATGGGAAGACACCCCGCGCGGGACTTATGGAAAAGAAACAATTGATTGGAAAATTTTCCCCGATTCCATAAACGATTTGCCGGAGAATTTTGATGCGGGTAAAGAAGTCTTTATTTGCTTTGAATG
>MFVN01000004.1:0-6929 GCA_001786095.1 Candidatus Nomurabacteria bacterium RIFCSPLOWO2_02_FULL_42_17 | reverse complement strand
AATGCAAGAAAAATTACCGAATCATTGTTGATGAACTTTCCTTTTACAAGAGGATGCAATTGCCGATTCCAAGAAATTGCCCAGAATGCAGGCATATGAAGCGCTTCAAAAATCGCGGGCCGAATAAGCTCTGGCATCGCTCCTGCATGTGCGATAAGGAAAATCATCACAATCACAGCACGGGCAAATGTGAGGTAGAATTCGAGACCTCCTACGCCCCCGACCGGCCGGAGATTGTTTACTGCGAGAAATGCTACCAGCAGGAGGTTTACTAGCCTAAGGATAGTGTATTAATGTTATAATTACATAATGAAAGATTTTTTAGTATTAAAAGAAAAAATCAGGCAATTACTTACCTGATTTCCCCTTTTATACCCTTGCTTGCGCAAGGGAGGGCCGAAGCCATTTGTACGTTAAGTGTATCAAATCACAAATATATGTCAAATCAAAAAGTGGAAAACCGAATATGCCAAAACTGCAAGCAAAATTTCGTCATCGAGCCGGAGGATTTTAATTTTTACGAAAAAATTTCATCCGCCTCTGGTGGAAAAGTCCCCCCGCCGACTTTTTGCCCGGAGTGCAGGCAACAGCGGCGTTTTATGTGGCGAAATGAAAGGGTCTTATATAAACGGTTTTGTAGTTTATGTAAGAAGAATTTTATATCTATGTATCCTTCCAATACAATTTTTCCGGTCTATTGTAGAGAGTGTTGGTATTCAGATAAATGGAATCCAATGATTTATGGAATTGATTATAATTTTTCCAAACCCTTTTTTGAACAATTTCAAGAATTATCGAAAATTGTTCCACGCTTCGGAATATTTCAAAGGAATGTTATAAATTCAGATTATTCAAATATGGTTGGCGAATCTAGAAATGTTTACCTCTCAATTTCAATAGTGCTTGGTTCCGAAAATATCTTTTATTCTTGGGGGGTAGATAAATCTTTTAATATTTTCGATAGTCATAGTATAAAGGAATCAGATAGTCTGTATGAAAATATTGAATGTGAGAAAAACTATAATTGTCAATATCTTATTCTTTCCCGGAACTGTATGAATTCATATTTTCTCATTGATTGTATAAATTGTAATAATTGCATGTTTTCTTTTAATTTACGAAATAAAAGGTTTTATATTTATAATAAACAATATTCCAGAGAGAATTATTTTAACGAAATTAAAAAACTTAATTTGGGAAGTAGAAAATCTCGCGAGTCTTTAATTTATGAATTTGAAATAATAAAAAAACAAGCAATTTATCGTTTTGCAAATATTATTAAATCAATTAAATCAACAGGAGATAATTTATTAAATGTAAAAAATTGCATAAATTGTTTTAATGTTCATGATGCTGAAAATTTAAAAAATATTTACAGAGCTTTTCTCCAAAAAGATAGTATGGATATTGATTATGCTGGAAAAGGAGAATTGATGTATGAATATATAACAGGGGCACTTAATGATTATAATGTTAAATTTTCTTATTCAGCGTTCGATATGGTACAAAATGTAGAATATATAGAATCTTGTATATCATCTTCTAATCTTTTTGGTTGTATAAGTATAAAAAATAAAGAAAATATTATTCTAAACAAACAATATACCAAAGAAGAATATGAAGCTCTGGTTCCCAAAATCATCCAGCACATGAATGATATGCCGTATGTTGATAAAAAGGGAAGAATCTACAAGTATGGCGAGTTCTTTCCAGCAGAATTATCGTCCTTCGCCTACAATGAAACCATTGCTCAAGAATACTTCCCTTTAACCAAAGAAGAAGTCTTGGAGCAGGGTTATAAATGGGCAGACAGGGAAGCAAGAAATTATAAGATTGAAATAGAAAATAAGGATATTCCAGATCATATAAAAGATGTTGCAGAAGATATAGAAAATAAAGTTATTGCTTGCGAGCATGGCGGAAAATGTAAAGATCAGTGTACTGAAGCCTTTAAAATTATTCATGAAGAATTGTCTTTCTATAAAAGAATGAATATTCCACTGCCACGGCTCTGCCCCAACTGCCGTCACTATCAGAGATTAAAACAAAGAAACCCTCTCAAACTTTGGCACCGCCGGTGCCAATGCGCCGGCGGGAAGTCAGACAACGGAATTTACGCCAACACTATTTCCCACCTTCACGGCGACGGCCACTGTCCCATCGAATTCGAAACCAGCTATGCCCCCGACCGGCCGGAGATTGTTTACTGCGAGAAATGCTACCAGCAGGAGGTTTACTAGCCTAAGGATAGTGTATTAGGGTAATCCACAAGAGAATTTGCTTTAATTTGTACATTTTGTACAATGTATGAATATGAATATAAAAACATTTTCAACAACAGAAGCACGCGAGAAAATAAGCGATTTTGTGAATATCGTTTCTACCAGTCGGCGACCCATCGTTATCGGACGCAGAAATGTTCCGGAAGTGGTACTGATTCCTTTTCCACATACTTACAATGGAAAACTTTCAGGAATTACAAATATAAATGCGTATTCCAAAAGCTTTGATTTTCTAATAAACGAACCCGAAATTTATTCAACAAAAGACATAAAACATAAATATGCATAAGGTCGGTCACATAGTATTGACGCCGTTTCCTTTTACCGATCTTTCCGGCAACAAAGTTCGCCCGGCGTTAATACTTGGTGTGCAAAACGGAGGCGATGATATCACTGTTTGTTTTATTTCTTCTGTTTTACCACATACATTTAACAAGTTTGATGTTTTGGTGGATTCAAAAGATAAAAATTTTCAAAAAACAGGACTTAAACTGAAGTCAGCGATAAAGACCACAAAAATTGCCACCCTAGACAAGGTGGTAATTTTAGGAAAGCTCGGAGAATTAGACACCCAAAACACCCAAAAAGTAAAAAAATCTTTAAAAGCTTACTTTGGATTGTAAAAGGTAAAATATGAATTCTGAAACAAGTATTAATATAAAATGGTATAATTAAAGCATGCAGGAATTTGGGGGAATTTCGCTCAATCCGGAAATAACCTATTTTGCCAGGACTAATTTCCGGAATACTAATAAGGTTTTTGGTATTAAGAAGAAAGATCGTCGGCAACATACCTATGTTATCGGCAAGTCCGGCTCTGGCAAGTCGGCTCTTTTGGCCAACATGATTATTCAGGACATCGCCAGGGGCGAGGGCGTGTGCGTGGTGGATCCGCACGGCGAACTAGTGGAAAGCATTGTGGACGCCATTCCCGCCGAACGCGTTAAAGACGTCGTTTATTTTAATCCGGCCGACATAGATTTTCATGTGGGCTTTAATGTGCTCCAGCTTGACGATCCAAGACACAAACATTTAGTGGCTTCGGGCTTGATGGGTATTTTCACAAAAATTTGGGCCAACACTTGGTCGGCGCGCATGGAATATATTTTAAACAACACGATTCTGGCGCTCTTAGACACACCAGGCACGACTATGTTGGGCATTCCGCGTCTCTTAGTGGACAAGGATTACCGCCAGCAGATAATTTCCAATTTAAAAGACCCAGTCATCCGAGCTTTTTGGGTGCATGAATACGAAACATGGAAAGACCAGTATCGCAACGAAGCTATCGCGCCTATTCAAAATAAAGTCGGGCAGTTTCTTTCAACTTCAATTATTCGCAATGTTGTCGGCCAAGCCAAAAGCACGATTGATATTTTTGACATAATGAACAGCGGAAAAATTTTCTTAGTTAACGTTTCTAAGGGACGTATCGGCGAGGACAACTCTTCGCTCTTGGGCGGAATGATTATCACTAAACTTCAGCTGGCGGCCATGGAGCGCGTGCGCATACCCGAAGCCGACCGCCGCGATTTTTATCTTTATGTGGACGAATTCCAAAACTTCGTAACTGATTCTTTTGCTGGCATTCTATCAGAAGCTCGCAAGTATCGTTTAGATCTGACCATCGCGCACCAATATGTCGGCCAGTTGGTGACCAATGATTCCACGGCCGTGCGCGATTCTATTTTCGGCAACGTGGGCACGGCTATTATGTTCCGCATCGGCGCGACCGATGCGGAGTTTATGGAAAAAGAATTTGAACCCGAATTCACGCCCGAAGATATGGTTAATCTGCCGAACTACACCGTGTATCTGAAACTCATGGTGGATGGTGTAACCAGCCGTCCTTTTTCAGCCGTGACATTGCCACCTTTCAAAGTTCCGGTTTCCGAACGCACATCCGCGCAGATTATTGAATCTTCGCGCAAACTTTATTGTCGGCCATGTGGTGTTGTGGAAGAAGAAATAAATAAATGGAGCGGAATGCTCGGTGAGGGTCTGGCCGGCAAATTCAAAATTAACTGTTCAATCTGCGCCAAAGAATCCACCGTGCCGTTTGAACCGCAAAAAGGCCGGCCGGTTTATTGCCGTGATTGCTTGGGTAAAATTGAAGCGGGGGAACTTAAACCGATTCGCACGATGCGCGAATATGGGCCCGAACCGCGATCTTTTGATGACTTGGCGGCCATTGGAATTGAATACAAGCCTTCTGGTGGGGGAGTAAAACCAGAGTTACGTCCGCCGCAACCGCGTCCCGTACCGTCCGGTGCGGGACCGCGTCCGCAACTGCGACCTCAGCAACAACCGGCGCGTTTTGCGCCTCAACGTGTATCTCAACCACAACCGCTTTCGCGCTCTGTTTCTTACGCGACAACCGCCCGGCCGGTGCTTCAAAAAGACGAGGACAAAAAACATATTACTCATCCTCCCGCGCCTTATCAAGAAAAACCAGTTAGAAAAACTCCCGATTTAGTCGGTTTACGCGGCGCGTTGGAAGAGGCGCTTTTGGAAGCCCAGCAGGAAAAATCATCCGTCGTCGCGCCCGTCGCGCCTGTCGCTATGCCGGCCGTGCCGCTTTCCACTCTTAAAAAAACTTATTCCATTGACAAGGGCCCGTCGGAAAAAAACTTAAACGAGCTTAAAAGCACATTGAAAGAAATAATTACGGAAAAGCCGGCAACCGATTTGGAAGACTCTAAACCCACTCAACCTCAAGACAACCAGAAGCCCAAGCCGAAGACGCGCGATATACCGGAAGACATTTTGCGCAAGATTTTGGAGTAGTTTGATTTTTAAACGGTTTTAGTATAATATAGCGGTATGTCTCAAAATCGGCTTATAAAACTTGCCTGCGGAACCTGTAAGCGCGTGAATTACTGGTCCGCCAAAAACAAAAAAACAATCACGGAAAAGATTGAACTTAAGAAGTTTTGCAAATGGTGTCGTAAACAGACCCTTCATAAAGAAACGAAAAAATAGCACCTTTAGTCTGTGGCTTAATGTTCTATGCAAACCATATCGGATACATTTTTTAAAAATGAATAATTTTCCTGATAAGAAAAATAAAATAAAGAAAAATCAGATAGTACTTATTATTTTGGTTGTGTTTTTATGTATTCCAATTTTTTCTTATTACAAATTTATAAAAGTAACTAATTTAATGTCGTGTAGTTCTGGTTTAGATGTATCTAAGGACTACTGTAGAAGTATAAACGGGTATTTCTTTAATAAACAGCTTTTTAAAGTTATAACAACTCAGAGGTTTTGGGATGGTAAATATGATAAAATGGTAAAACCTAAATATTATTTTTATAAAGGAAAACCTTTTCTTGTTTATCAAAAATATTATAAACTTACATTAGATGAGGAATCCAAACTAGTTGGAAGTGGTCTATATTATTTCAAAAACGATAAACTAAAAAAACTTTTTGAACGTTGGAGAAATTTTGATAAAAATGAATTCGGTAAGATTGAAGCAAATACATTAGATGATAATAAGACACTTAATTTTTTTCTAACTGGGGATGGTGGTGAAAATATAACTTCTGCCGATTTATCAAAGAGCCCGGTTACTTCAGTAAATATAAATCCTTTGGGAATGGCGCAAACTATAATAGATTTAGAGAAAAAATATAACGAAGAAACAATTTTTTCTGGAAATAGTTTAACCCTACCTCTGCTGGATGTTTTTCATGAAAGTCCATTTAAAATTGCTGAAAAACTCGGGTTTTTCGACTCAGAAAAAAATGAAAGCCCAATTGTTTTTAAAGACGGAACACTTAGTATAAGTGGAGATGAGGGTATATTTTATACTTATCCTGACGGTAAGATTTTGATTCTTATGCGACCCGATGGAATTTTAGACGAAACATATACAGAATTAATTGATAGCCAAATATTTAAAACAGCATGTAGCTCTAGCCCATTAATTATCAGACCTGTATCGATAGAGAATAATAATCTTTATGCTGGGCAAACAAATGTGAATATATTGAAATTTAAAATAGTAGCTTGTATGGATATAAGTATTGAACTTGTCGAAATAAAGTCGGAACCCGAAGATGGAATTAGTGATATGTATAACATGAGGCTATATAATGGTGATGATTTATTATTTAAAGATAAAGAAAACATTCTTGTTTATAGGAATAGAATTATTGATTTTAATTTTTCTTTAAATAAAGTAGTTCTTTCATCAGGGCAGTCAACTATTTTTACAGTAAACTCTGATATATTAGATAATGCAAAAGATAGAAATGTGAAATTAGGAGTTAATTTTATTGGTTTTGATGGTTTGAGTAGTATTTACACCCCAGGGATTCTTTTCAGTGAACCTATAAAAATAATCTCTTTTGGGAAATAAAACGGGTCCATCAGGATTCGCCCGCCTAAATTTTAATGTCACGGACCACGATTAACGATAACAGTAAATGAAATCAAGACGGATGTCGTTTTATTCCCAAGTGGTCATTACTTCGCGGAAGTGAATTATTTTGGAGAGGGGGGGCTCGCGGTACAAATCGCCAGGAGAGTTTTACTGGCATACTGCGAAAAATAAACAGCAAAAAAGTATTATAAAACCCTCAATCAATAGGAATATTATTTGGGAGTTTTTTTATTTTTCATTACTCATCGTTGTTTGGG
>MFVN01000003.1:11278-25641 GCA_001786095.1 Candidatus Nomurabacteria bacterium RIFCSPLOWO2_02_FULL_42_17 | reverse complement strand
AATTGGAATTATTTTATCTTTAACAAAAACAACCGCGTCCACAATCGTGCCGTCCGGAAAAGCATACTGCATTTTATAACTTTCGGGCGGTAGAACATTTTTTAGAAGTGTTTCTAAATAGTACTCGCCCAAGATTCCGCGCTGTTTGGGATTTTTTAAAATTTCTTGAAGATTTTGAAGCTGGTCGGCGAAAGAAACAACTTGTTTATTGGTTTCGTCCAAACGCGTCAGTCGTTCGGTCAAATCCGAAACAATGCGAGTAGTGCGATCAAATTGCTCGCGACTAGATTGGTGGACTTGTTTATGGGCTTCGGATAATTTGGTATCAACCGAACGCGAAAGTTCGTTTATTTGCTGAAGAATAAGGTTAAGTCCAGTGTCGTCTTTTTTGGGTTCTTTTCGGCGCAAAAGAAAATAAGCCGTTATTACTCCGGCTACTAGTCCCAATAGAATATAAATCACTATTTGCATAACCTGATTATATCAGAAAATTAAACCATAAAAAAATCCCCCGTTTGGATTGGATACCAAGGCGGGGGAGATAAATTTTTACCTTAAATTCATTCTTTTAACTTATTTTTACCCTATGATATGAAGTTGTTGATTGATTGGCCCCTCTGAGATATTGGGCCATTTTTTTCATATCAAGACCTCCTTCAGAATTTAACAATCCAAAATCCGCACTAAAACTTAAGTCCTTGAATCCTTTTGACTTAAGTAGGATCGTTATTTCATCCAATAAATTACCCGGTCCAATATTGCCGGTTACAGCCAATCCAATCTCCGTTTTTTTCTGAATCGCCCGCAAATATTTTGCGGTTTCATTTACGTATAAAGAAATCCCTTCCTCACCTAATCCCAGAACAATATAATCAACCAGTCCCTCATATTTCCCAAAAATTTTATTCGCCAGTGAATCCGGAGAATTTTCCCGCAATATATCGCGGTCAAATTCAAGAATGATTATATGGTTAGGAAATTTTTTTTTGTATTCCCTAATTGTTTTTGTATCTGGCCAAGTTATATTTAACTGAAGGCCGTTTAGATTTTCCCCGCCTAATTTAGCGATTTCAAGCATGTCTTTTAAAAGATTTTCTTGATCCATTGTATAAAAGTTGACAACATTTAAAATTTTTGGATGGTTGAGAAATATTTCAGAAAGTTGGTTTACATCAGGAAATCTGTTTTTTCTTTTATCTTTTATTATTTTCCCAGCCAGTGTTTCTGAGTTAACTAATATTCCAGCCATAACACAGCGATACTCAATATAGGCGCCTAAAATGGTGTCAGGGTTGATCTTTGCTACAATGGTTTTAATTTGTTTTTGGCTAATAATACCAGCTATGCCTATAAAGGGCCCTTTATAATTACTCATATAATTTAGTTTTTTAAGTTACAAAATGTTTAGGTTCAAATAGAATGATAACACAAAATGCAATTATTTACAAATTTTTTTTACCCAAACAGAGTCTGGTTATTTTTTGAGGCAGAATTTGCGGTTAGGGTATTGTTCATTATGGTACGGTAACCGCAAAATTCGCAGGCCTGCGCCGCCGGAGGCGGCGCAGGCAAATCCAAGCATTTTTTCAATTCGCCTAAAGTTTTTTCCACCCACTTGTCCGAGCCAGTGTAGGGAATGACTTTTATATCAAATTCCAGCTTGCCATCGAAGGCGGCGCGGTCAGCTTTGCCGTTTACGTACACAAAATAGCCCGTATCTGAAACCTTGTGTCCGTTTTGCCGTAGAAGCCATTGATAGACTTCTATCTGGCGTTTATAACCGCGGTGCCATTCAGAATCGGTTAATTCCACTTCTCCGTCTTTAGCCGTGGCCTTGTAATCCACCACAGATAATTCACCGCGTTCACCTAACCACACATCGTCCACCGCGCCACTTATGATTAAATTGGTTTCCGGATGATAAAAACGCACGCCGGTAAAATTTTCCCGCCACAAATCCAAATCGGCGTGTGCGAAGGGTACGGCGGAAATTTTATAACGTTTCATTAAAGGATGCGCTTCTTTTTTGGCGCGATAAATATCAAATTCTTTTTTAAGCAGGCGATCCACCGCCACATTCAAAGTGAAGGCCGGCATGGACGGTCGTCCTACGCCCAAGCGCCGGTCTAAATAAAAACACAGGGGGCATTCCAAAAATAAATCAATTTTAGAACGACTAATGTTAAAAGGCGTTTTACTGTGTGGATCATAAAAATTTCTGGTTCGTTTTTTGTATTCCACAGCCTTATTGTAACATATTTGCTATAATAAACTCTATGACACTACATGAACAAATAAAAATAAATATGAAAGAGGCCATGAAGGCCCGTGAACAGGTTCGATTGGATACCTTGCGCGGGGTATTATCGGCTTTTACCAACGAGTTGGTGGCCAAGCGTCGCAAGCCCGATGAAATACTGGCGGACGAAGATGTTTTAATGGTTATTAAGCGTTTGGTTAAACAGCGCAAAGATTCTATTGAACAATTTCAGACTGGCGGGCGCGCTGATTTAGCCGATGAAGAAAAAGCGCAACTGGCAATTTTAGAAAAATATGTTCCGGCTGGAGCGTCGCGCGAGGAAGTTGAAAAAATCGCTAAAGCTAAAATTGCCGAGCTGGGTGCCGATCTAGCTACGCAGGCAGGCAAATCAAAAACCGGCCAATTAGTCGGCGCGGTTATGAAAGAATTAAAAGGCCGCGCCGACGGCAATTTAGTCAAAGAAGTCGTGGATTCATTGCTTGGATGAAAACCATTTTACATTTTTTAATAATTTCGGTGGCGGTGTGGGGGCTTGGGTTGGCCTATTTTAATTTAGGTATTTCAGTAGCGCCGTGGTATATGGCTTTAGTGGTGGGCGCATGTTTGGTGGTTATAAATTTTCTGGTCAAGCCGGTCATAAACATTTTAACTTTACCGATTAACATCATTACTCTCGGACTTTTTTCCTTGGTCGTAAATGGAATAATTTTTTGGTTTTTAGCCAAAATTCTGCCGGGTTTTTCCGTAAATTCTTACACAGCCGCTTTCTGGGGCGCGCTTATTATCTCGGCCGTAAATTGGATTGCCGGAAAAATTTTAAAATCCGACTAATCACTGTCTATTTACAGCAAATATATGGATTTTGTTAATTTTCTTATTAGTTTTCAATTCCCTGATTTATTAATTTGGCTTTTAATTATAGTAGGTATGACGATTGAGGGTGATATCACTCTCATTTTTTCAATTACAGCCATTCACGCGGGGCACATAGACCTGACATCGGCGCTTATACCCATATTAGGCGGTGTTACTTTGAGAAGTTTTATCGCGTATAAACTGGGAATTTATTTTAAAAATAGAAAAAAAACTAATTCAGAAAATGGAACACAACTTGAGAATGCCGTAATGGTGCATAAACGACTCGGGGAAATAGCGAAAAAAAATCCTTTTCTGTCTGTTTTTTTATCAAAATTCGCTTATGGTATTATCGGGATTTCACTTTTTATTCCAGCCTATTTATCTTACAAAGGCATTAAGCCATTGAAGTATGTTTTAGTTGACGCGACCGCTTCACTTATTTGGCTAGTAATTATATCTGGACTGGTTTATTTAATAGGATTTACGTTCACGGATGTTATCAAAAGAATTGCCGGTATTGTGATTATAGTTGTGGCTGTAATTCTGATTATAAGATCTCTTCAGGAGGTTCGTGCGATTAGACACTCTATTTTTGAAAAATAAAACAAAGATAAATAAATATGATATAATCTGATTATGCTTAATTTTAAGAAGCGGAAAGTTTTGGTTACGCATGACGGGTCTTTTCATACTGACGATGTTTTTTCCTGCGCGGCGTTTTCTATCTTTTTTTCCAAACAAAATCAAAAATTTAAAGTTATTCGCACCTACGATTCCGAAATAATAAAAACAGGCGACATTGTTTTTGATGTGGGAATGGTTTATGACCCGACTAACAACAGGTTTGACCACCATCAGCCCGGTGGCGCCGGCTCGCGTGATAATGGAATCCAATATGCCGCCTTCGGTCTTGTTTGGAAACACTACGGTGAAAAAATCTGCGATTCAGCCGAAATAGCCCGCCTGATAGACGAAAAACTTGTTCAGCCGATAGATGCTTTTGACAACGGTCTTGACCTGACAAACTCAACACACTCCGCCGCGCCGTATCTTATCCAGCATTTCTTTTTTTCTCTGCGGCCCGGCTGGTCGGAAAAAAATCGCGATATGTATAAATCATTTACCGAAGCCGTTGGCTTCGCGCGGATAATTTTAGAGAGGGAAATTTTTTCCGCGCGGGATTCCGTGAAAACCGAAGTCATAATCCGACGGGCCTATGAATCCGCCCCCGACCGGCGCGTCATCGTTTTTGATCGAGAATATCCTTGGAAAGACATTCTGAATAAATTTCCCGAACCGCTTTTTGCCGTTTATCCGCGTCCGGCCGGAAACTGGGAAGCCGAAGCGGTGCGTGATAATCCGTCTTCTTTTAAAAACCGCAAGAATTTCCCGTCCGTTTGGGGTGGTTTACGGGACGAAGAATTGGTGCGTGTTTCTGGCGTGTCGGACGCCGTCTTCTGCCATCGCGGACTTTTTATGGCTGTGGCTAAATCTAAAGAAGGCGCTGTCACTTTAGCCCAAAAAGCCCTAACTAGCCCCTAGAACCTAATCTATATGTTTATCGACGAACTAAAATTTTATACGCGGGCGGGTCGCGGTGGCGACGGAGTGGCGCGCTGGCGACACGAGCCGGGTCGGGAATTTGCCGGTCCTTCGGGCGGTAACGGCGGCAAGGGTGGCGATGTTTTTATTGAAGCTGTTCGCGATATACATATTCTTGCTAAATATCGGCACCAAAAAGAATTTTGCGCGCAAAATGGAGAACCGGGCGCCAGCGATTCGCGTCAGGGCGCGAACGGCGAAGATTTAGTAATTAAATTGCCAATAGGATCGGTTGTAAAAAATCTTTCAACCGACGAGGAATTTGAATTACTTGAAGAGGGCCAGCGCCATATGATTTTAGCCGGCGGACGTGGCGGGGTAGGCAATGAATATTTTAAAAGTTCCACTAATCGTTCGCCGAAAGAATTTACACTTGGGCAAATTAGCCAGGAAGGGGATTTTACGGTGGAATTGCGGCTTTTTGCGGATTTAGGGTTGATTGGTCTGCCTAATGCTGGTAAATCCAGTTTAATAAATGAACTAACCAATGCCGGGGCCAGAGTGGCCGATTATCCCTTTACTACGCTTAATCCTAATTTGGGGGCTTTCCATGGTTACATAATTGCCGATATTCCGGGATTAATAGAAAATGCTTCAGATGGAAGGGGGTTGGGACATAAATTTTTGCGTCATATTAAGCGAACAAAAATATTGGTTCATTTAGTTTCTTTTGAGTCCAAGGACATGATGAAAGCTTATAAAATTATTAGAAAAGAATTAAAAACTTATGATGAAGAATTAGCGGAGAAAAAAGAAGTGATTGTTCTTTCAAAAAGCGATTTGGCGGATAAGGATACAATTAAAAATAAGATTAAAGAATTCAAAAAAGTAAGTAAAAATGTTTTTGCGATATCTATTTATGATAGCGAGTCTATTAAAAACCTAACAGACAATCTAGTAAAACTTTTGAGAAAAAAGTGATAGAATAATGTGGCTATGAAGGAAAAATATAAGACTACAATTGGGCTTGAAATCCACGCGGAGCTAAAGACCAAAACAAAAATGTTTTGCGGGTGCAAGAATGATCCTGATGAAATTCGGCCCAATGTTAATATTTGTCCGGTTTGTATGGCGCATCCCGGAACTTTGCCGGTAGCCAATAAAAGGGCGATTGAAAATGTTATTAAGGTTGGCTTAGCGCTAGGCGGTAAAATTGCCGACTTTTCAGAATTTGACCGCAAAAATTATTTTTATCCGGATATTCCTAAAGGTTATCAAATCAGTCAGTATAAACATCCTATAGTTTCGGGCGGAAACTTAAAAGGCGTGGCTATTACGCGCGTGCATTTAGAAGAAGACACAGCGGCATCAAAACACCTACCTGCGCAGGTAGGCGATCGCGGGGAATATTCTCTAATAGATTTTAATCGCGCCGGTGTGCCTTTGATGGAATTAGTGACAGAGCCGGTTATTCATAGCGCCGAAGAGGCGGGAAATTTCGCCCGAGAGCTTCAGCTTCTATTTAAATATCTTGATGTTTCCGAGGCCAATATGGAAAAAGGAGAAATGCGGGTAGAGGCCAATATTTCAGTTTCAGCCAACCCGGAAAAATTTGGCACTAAGGTGGAAGTTAAAAATTTAAATTCTTTTAGGTCGGTGGAGAAGGCAATAAAATATGAAGTTGAAAGAATGACTGATCTTCTGGAAAACGGAAGGGGGGATGAAATTATTCAAGAAACCCGCGGTTGGGATGAAAATAAACAAAAGACTTTTTCCCAAAGATCAAAAGAATCTTCCCATGATTACCGCTATTTTCCGGAGCCGGATTTGCCTAAAATGTATTTGCACAAAGCTTTCAATATTGATGAAATGAAAAAAGGATTACCTGAATTGCCTCGGGAGAAAAGAGAACGATTTAAAAAAGATTTTGGAATTAAAGATGAAGATATTGAAAGTTACATTAATGATGCAGCCTTATCTTTGTGGTTTGAAAATGTGGTTAAAAAACTCGGTGGCGAAAAAGAGTTAATTAAAATTGCGTCTAATTATATCACCAATGATATGATTGGTTTTTTGGAAACGGTGATGGTTGCGGGTACCGCGAAATATCCGACCCCCGAGAATTTCGCGAAACTTATTTTTATGAATTTTAATAAAGAAATTAATTCCGCGGTAACTAAAAAATTATTAGGTAACCTTGTCATATTTGATGAAGATCCTGAAAAACTGGCGCGAGAGGAAGGATTGCTTCAAGAAAAGGATGAAAGTAAATTAAAAGAAATTATTGAAAAAATTATAAAAGATAATCCAAAAACGGCGGAAGATTATAAAAAAGGCAAAGAAGCCTCGCTTCAGTTTTTAGTCGGACAAGTTATGAGAGAAACAAAAGGATCGGCTAACCCTCAAATAGTTAATGAATTATTTAAAGAGATTTTGAAATAAAAAGGCCCCCGTAAAATCAACATTATTTGTCAATTTTGCGGGGCCTTAAGTCTGCTTTTTTCCAAATGGCACCATATCTGGTAATGTTCTTTCCAAGTAAGATTATTCCAGAAACAGTACTTTCCGTGGTTTTTTTCAAACCACAATTTTTCTTTCTTTTCCTCCTCTTCTTTTCTTATTTTATCCCTCTTTTTTTCTATAATAATAGCCCATACAAGGACCGCCATTACTATTCCAATAAGAAGATAGAAAAGAATATAGAAAAGAAAAATAGGTATTTTAATCTCTATCATTATCTTATTTTTTTAATTATCAAATGTTCTAAAACCATACTACTACAGTATTATAATTATGTCAAACTATACTTCCAAGATAAGTGTTAATAATTGATTTAATAAATTTTGCTATAATAAACTATATGAAGAGAATAAGAGTAGCCATAAACGGGTTTGGGCGCATAGGGAGGGCGTTTGTCAGGGTTGCTTGGGAACGGCCGGAAATTGAAATAGTGGCCATAAACGACCTTGGGGATATCAAAAATCTGGCTTACCTTTTAAAATATGACACTGTTTACCATACTTGGCCTCACGACGTATCTGTTTCGCCTGAAGGCAAGTTTTTTATAATTGATCGCCGAAAGCAAATTGCTTATATTTCCCAAAAAGATCCTATGCAATTACCTTGGCAAGGGTTTAATGTGGATGTGGTAGTTGAATCAACGGGACTTTTTGAATCATTTGAAAAATCTAAAGTTCACCTAGCCGCTGGCGCCAAACACGTAGTTATTTCCGCGCCAGCTAAAGATCCAGAAAGAGAAGATAGTAAGACCGTTCTGTTGGGTATTAATGAAGATGAATTTAAAAATTGCAAAATAACTTCCAACGGCTCATGCACGACCAACGCCGCCCATCCGGTGATTCAGGTTTTACACGAAGCGCTCGGCATCAAAAAAGCTTTTCTTTCCACGACGCATGGTTACACCGCGACGCAGGGTTTGGTGGACGGATTGACGCGCGGTTCCGATTTCCGCCGCGGCCGAGCCGCGGCGGAGAACATCGTGCCGTCTTCTACCGGCGCGGCGGTTTCTGTTACACGCGCGGTTAAGGATTTAGCTGGTAAATTTGATGGCGTGGCTTTGCGTGTGCCGGTCGTGTGCGGTTCGGTGGCGCAAATCACTTTTGTCGCCGGCCGACAAACCACCGTGGAAGAGGTGAATGATATTTTGAAAAAGGCCGCGGCCGAGCCGCGCTGGAATAAAATTTTTAAGGTTACCGAAGAACAAATAGTTTCGTCGGATATTATCGGAGAATCGCATGCCGCCGTCGCCGACTTGAATTTTACGCGTGTGGTGGACGGCGATTTAGTTTCGGTTATGAGCTGGTATGACAATGAAATGGGGTATACTCACGCGTTGGTGGAACATGTCATAAAAGCTGGAGAATCTCTATGAAGATTTTTATTGGAACAGACCATACGGGATTTGAATTAAAAAGAAAACTAATTCCTTTTTTGGGAGCATTTGGGCACGAAGTAATCGATAAGGGGGTTTTTGAATTTAATAAAGATGACGATTATCCAGATTTCGTAAAATTAGTGGCCAAGGCCGTTGCCAATGATCTAGGAGCGTGGGGGATTGTTATTGGCGGTTCAGGACAAGGCGAAGCAATGTGCGTTAATCGTGTACTCGGTGCGCGGGCGGTTGTTTTTTATGGACCACATTTAGCCACCCAACCTGTCGACGTGACAGGTCGACAAAGTAATGATTCTTTTGAAATAGTTCGTTTGGCGCGTGAGCATAATGACGCCAATATTTTGTCGTTGGCAGTACGGTTTATTACTGAAGAAGAAGCTAAACAAGCAGTTAAAATATTTTTAGAGACACCCTTTTCCGGCGATGCGCGGCATATTCGCCGAATCAAAAAAATAGATGATTGAAATTATTCCGGCAATAATGTTAAAAAATGGGGAAGATTTGGTGGGGAAACTTATGTTGCTCGGTGATTTTTCTGGCGTCGTTCAGCTTGATTTGATGGACGGAATTTTTGTGCCAGAGAAAACATGGATGCCCGATAAATTGCCGGAAAAAGATTTCGAGCTAGATTTAATGATAAAAAACGCGGCAGGACGGATGGACGAATGGCTGGAGTTAAAACCCAAACGAATAATTTTCCACCTTGAAGCCGAGGGTAATTTAATTATTCCTGATGGGGTAGAAATTGGAATAGCAATTAATACAAACACTTCAATCGAAAAAATTTTTCCTTTTATAGATAAAATTAATTTTGTGCAATGTATGGGTATAGAAAAAATTGGTTATCAAGGTCAGCCGTTTGATGAAAAAGTATTTGAGCAAATTAAAAGTTTGCGAGAAAAATATCCCGAAATTATAATAAGTGTTGATGGGGGAGTAAACTTAGAAACTGCTCCAAAATTAATAGAAGCTGGGGCAAATCGCCTTGTCGTCGGTTCCGCTATTTTTTCCGTGTCCAGTCCGGCTACGGCCTTAAGAAAATTCCAAGAACTGGTATAATCATCGCGTAAAATGCCGCGGTGGTGGAATTGGCAGACACGTAGCGTTCAGGGCGCTATGATCGCAAGGTCGTGGGAGTTCAAATCTCCCCCGCGGCATTAGGTGTCAAAGACTGCCTTTGACACATTGGATATTTGTCATTTTACCCCTTATTTACAGTGGTTTTATGATTAAATATTGCGTTTCGGGGTAGAATTCAGAACTGGTTAAAAAAAAGGGGTCAGTCACCTTTTTTAGGTCTGCCTCTAGGCCGCATTGTAGACGGATATTGTATTATAAAAAGGTGACTGACCCCTTTTTCTTTTTCAAGGGAAGGGAATTTTTGCCTGCTCGCCGGAAAATTACAAATTGGTTACGACAAAAAAAATTGACTTGGCTATCAAATTATGCTACTAAGAACATGGACTTTGACAACCGAAACAATCTAAAACAGGAGGCTTTATGGCATATCCCAACTTGGACGAGTTACGGCTCGTCTTACACAAAGAGGGATTGCTGAATAAAGCCATCCCGCTCCGGACAAGATTCGGAGAAGCAACAAAGATCAAAGAAGTTCGCGACATCCTAGATTTGCAAACACCCACCGTATCGGATCTGTCGGATATGTTGGGAGTTACAGATTCAGGAACTGTCCTTGCTGTGCGCATGGACCTCAATTCAGGAGTTGATAACCACAAAAAGTCAGTGGTTGCAGGATTGATTCTGCGTGGCGTGCTTACGCGACGAATCCCCAATGAACGAATAGACACGCTCATAGACGGGGGAAATTTCAACTCCGCAAAGGCTTTGAAGTATTATGTCGACCGTTTTGGGATGAAAGGCATGTACATCATGTCATATCTTTTTCCCAAGGATATCACGGTACTCTTAGAATCTGAGAACTTCAGAATCATCAAGGCTCCGCACAAGTACGACCATGCGCGGGAACGTGAGTTCTATGAATTCCTGATGGACAGAATGCGTGACAGGGAATTTAACAGAAACAAGTATTGTCTTTGGCACGCAAAGTATGGCGGAGCAGTCGAGTATCCCTTTGGCATAGAGATTGCACGAGGGATAACAACACCAATCGACTGTGCGGTCGCATGTCTCGGAGCAGGGTCAACCTTGGAAGGAGTTCAAATTCCGATCCAAGATGTCTTTGCAGAAAATGGGTTACCCATTCCGGCAATTTTCGTCGCTGAACATGAACTTTCGCCGTTGTTCGCTAAAAATATCCATGTTGAATCTGTCTCGAATAGTGTTATCCCATCGAATACAGGAAACGCGGGCACGTATCGGGTTGTATCGGAACTTCCGCACCTTGTCATCGGTCCACACTACGACGAGATAAATCCACTGCTTTCTCGTGCGTCCATTGCGAGAATAAACGGGGTTGTCCAGTATTCAGAAGTTGATTGGAAAGCAACACAAGTATTTCTCGCCGAGCGTGGAATAAGCGTGGGAAATTCCTCAGCAGCGAATATCAGTGTTGCGTGGCGGCTCGCAAGTGAGCGACGTCGCGTACTTACGGTTATCTACGAACCTTGGAGGAATTTCTATTCTCCGGTCAAGACCTGAACTCATGGCGCACGATGTCCACTGAGTTCAGGTCTTTTTTTGTAAAATGGTATACTTATATTATGAATAAGAAAAATTTGTTCAAATGGTGTTTGTATGATTTTGCAAATTCGTTTGTTTTTATAAATTTTCTTTTATATTTTTCAACATGGATGGTAGTTGATGGTGGTCTATCTGATTTTTGGTACAACGCTATTTTTGCGATATCTTCTATTTTATTATTTTTATCAGCTCCGACATTAGCTTCTTTTACTGATAAATATGGTGGAAGAAAATATTTACTAAATTTTGCGACCATAGGAACATTTTTAGGTTACGGGCTAGCTACTGTTTTTGCTTATTTGGGAACACAATATATTTTTATCATTGCTATTTGTTTTTTACTTGGACAATATTTTTATCAACTTTCTTTTGTTTTTTATAACACGCTAATTGAGGATGTGGCTGACATAGAACACAGAGCGAGAGCTTCTGGTATTGGACAATTTTCCAACAGTTTGGGTCAAGTGGCCGGTCTTTTAATCGCCCTACCTTTATCAGCCACAAGACTACAGCCACTATTTCCATCTTTGATCTTATTTATCTTACTAGCTCTTCCGATGATGATTTATTTTATTGATAGTAAACCAAAAAATAATGGACTCAATATTGCAATTCTAAAAGGAGGAGAAAAAGAATATTTCAGAAAAATGAAGATTTTCTTTTCGGTTTCTATCGCAGTTCCAATGCTCGTATCATTCTTTTTCTTTAATGATGCATTAATTACGATATCTAACAATTATCCAATTTATATGGAGAGAGTTTTTGGTGTCTCTGATAATATCAAAAATTATTTACTCTTAGCCGTTCTTTTAATGTCGGCAACTGGAGGAATTATTTCTGGTTGGGTTGCAGACAAAATCGGAGTATTAAAAGCACTTAAATTTATACTGATTGGTTGGATAATATTAATTCCTTTAATTGCCACATCTAAAACTTTGATTTCATTGTCAATATTTTCTAGTTTGGTCGGTTTGTTAATAGGTTCTGTCTGGACTGTCACCCGAGCGTATTTAAGTGAAATATTAAAAAAAGAAGAATTGGGTTACGGTTTTTCTTTTTACACCATAGCCGAACGCTTTGCTACATTATTTGGTCCATTAACTTGGGGAGGAATTATAGCTGTTTTAGGTACACAACACACAAGTTACCGTATAGCTATGCTGTCAATGACGGCATTCGTTATTGTTGGTTTAATCATCTTATTGAAGTGGAAAAGGGAACCAAAATTGTTAAAAGTATAGTTCCTCTTTTTAAGAACGAACTTAAAACAACGAAACGCCTAGTCACCTGCTCGAATACTATAGGCGTAGCAAGGAGAGTCCTTGATAAGTCCTCTGTGGGTTCAACTCCCACCTGTGGCAAATTATTGATTTTCAAAATTTCTAATTTTTGATACAATTAAAACATAATGTCCTACTTAACAGATGCCAAAATTAAAGAATTGGAACTCAAGGCCAATCAAATCAGGCAGGATATCATCGAGATGCTTTTGAGCGCCGGGTCAGGGCATTCGGCCGGGCCTTTAGGCATGGCTGATGTTTTCACGGCTTTTTATTTTCATATACTTAACCACGACCCCAAAAATCCGGAATGGCCCGAGCGCGACCGGCTGATACTTTCCAACGGTCATATTGTGCCCGTGCACTACGCGGTTATGGCCGAGGCAGGTTATTTTCCAAAAGAAGAATTAAAGACCCTGCGTAAGCTCGGCACGCGCCTACAAGGGCACCCCGAGCGCGAAAAACTTCCCGGAGTGGAAACGACTTCAGGTCCATTGGGTTCAGGTCTAGGGCAGGCGGCCGGCTACGCTTATGCCGCGCGTATGGACGGAAAAAAGTTCCGTACTTATTGTTTTATGTCTGATGCCGAACAAGAATGCGGGGCAACATGGGAAGCCGCTATGTTCGCGGGCAAAAACCATCTTTCAAATTTAACGGCCTTAATTGACCGCAATAATATACAAATTAGCGGTTTTACCGAAGACATTATGCCGTTGGAACCGCTTCGTCAGAAATATGAGGCTTTCGGCTGGCATGTTTTGGAAATAAACGGACATGATTTTAATGAAATCGCCGGCGCAGTGGAACGGGCCAAAGAAATTTTTGAAAAACCCACAATTATTATCGCGCGCACAATTCCCGGCAAAGGGGTAGATTTTATGGAGGGCCAATATGAATGGCACGGCAAACCCCCGCAAAAAGATGAAGCGGAGAAAGCCTTAAAACAATTGCGCACATTACAGGGAAAAATTATAAGCGAACATGAATAAAAAGCGCGATTAAAGAATTTATGGGGATGTAATAGGGGGGATGTAATATATGAAGAAAAAGGAAACAAATAAAAATATTGCATTGTTTGAGGGGAATAAGATCCGGCGGGTTTGGCATAACGAGCAGTGGTTTTTTTCTGTGGTGGATATTGTGACAATCCTTTCGGAAAGCCCTAATTCACGACGATACTGGAGCGATTTAAAAAGAAAACTTATTTTTGAAGGTTATTCTGAGTTGTACGAGAAAATCGTACAACTGAAATTACAATCAAGCGATGGGAAATTATATGAAACTGATACTGGTAATCTAGAAGTTATTTTTCGCATTATCCAATCAATTCCATCTCCGAAAGCTGAGCCATTCAAGCAATGGCTGGCAACAATAGGACAAGAACATATAGAAGAAATCAACGATCCTGAACGAGCAATGTTAAGAGCGCAGAAAATTTATGAACAAAAAGGTTATCTAGAAGAATGGATATCCAAAAGAATGCGGGGTATTGCTGTGCGAAACACCTTGACGGACGAATGGGATAAGCGAGGCCTGAAAAAAAGAATTGAATACGCGATTTTGACGAATGAAATAATGCAGGGGACTTTTGAGATGAAGGTGGATGATTATAAAAAACATAAAAACCTTGCCGTACAGCATAATTTGCGCGACCATATGGGAGATATTGAGCTTATACTTACGATGCTTGCCGAAGCGACTACGACCAAGCTTTCGGTAGACCGAGATTCAAAAGGTTTTAATAAATTACACAGTGACGCAAAGGAGAGCGGAGAAATAGCAGGCAAAACTCGTAGGGAAATAGAGTTCCGCTCCGGTAAAAAAATTGCTACGCAAAAGAATTTTTTGG
>MFVN01000003.1:10677-11258 GCA_001786095.1 Candidatus Nomurabacteria bacterium RIFCSPLOWO2_02_FULL_42_17 | reverse complement strand
TACGGCACTGGCCTAGTGAAAGCCGGCGAAGAAAATCCCAACGTGGTGGTTTTGTGCGCCGATTTAGCCGAAAGCACAAGATCGCTTGAATTTAAAGAACATTTTTCCGCGCGCTTTATTGAAATCGGCGTGGCTGAACAGAATCTGGCTTTAGTGGCTTCAGGAATGGCCAACTACGGCAAGATTCCTTTTATTTCTTCTTACGCCGTTTTTTCGCCCGGCCGAAACAACGAACAAATTCGCACCAGCGTTTGCATAAACAACGTGCCGGTAAAAATTGCCGGTGCGCACGCCGGCGTTTCGGTTGGTCCAGACGGCGCCACTCATCAAGCATTGGAAGACATCGCTCTTATGCGTGTTATTCCACAGATGACCGTTCTCGTGCCCTGCGACGCGCTAGAAGCCGAAAAGGCCACGTTGGCGGCCGCCCGATACCCCGGTCCCGTTTATATCCGTTTCGGACGCGAGAAATCGCCAATCATTACTACTTCTGACACGCCTTTTGAAATCGGCAAAGCTTTAGTATTACGCGAGGGCAAAGATGTCGCCATAATCGCTTGTGGCATACTTGTTTATAACGC
>MFVN01000003.1:0-10563 GCA_001786095.1 Candidatus Nomurabacteria bacterium RIFCSPLOWO2_02_FULL_42_17 | reverse complement strand
CGAGGAGCACCAAATAGCTGGAGGGATGGGTTCGGCGGTGGCGGAATTATTGGCAAGAAAATATCCTGCGCCGATTGAATTTATCGGAATGAATGACAAATTTGGCGAATCCGGAACGTCCGAAGAATTAATTGAGCGTTACGGTATGGGGATAAATTCCATCAAAGAAGCGGTGGAAAAAGTTATTAAAAGAAAATCAATTTAGTTCAGGACGCGAGTTTGGTATTTTTTTGAGCACCTCTTTAATTTTTTCTACAAGATCAACTATTCTTTTTTCGGTTTCCATGTTTTCTTTTTTTGTTTTACTGGCTATTATATCTTTGTAGTTTTTTAGCTCAGTCAAGTATTCATTTAAAAGCCTAGCAAAATCGTCATTCTTAAAAGCCCTGTCTGGTATTTTCATTCCAAGGGTTTTTTCAATTAATTCTAAACTATGGCCCTCGAAATATCTTTCTTTTTTAAATTCTTCAGGCATGTTAATTTAATTCTGGATTTTTATTAATTAATAATTGGTCGTGAATATCCAATAATTCATTAAATATCTCATTTAGTTCTTTAGTAATATTATTCTCATATCTTTTTAAGTCTTCTAATTCTTTTTCCTTAACAATAATACTGTTGCTTATCTTTTGTAATTTCTCATAAGAGTTTGTAATAGAACGATTCTTAATATTATTTTCTTTTTCTTTTATTATTTCTTCCTTAAGTTTCTGAATTTCTTTTTTAACTTCCTCTTTTTTAGCTTTAAAATTATCAAATTCTTTGGTTTTCTCTTCGTCTTCATTTTTTAACCTATCAATTTTTTTAGCCATAGCTTTTTCTATAAATTCAACTGATTTAATTTTTTTCATCAAATCTTCCACTTCATTTTTATTATTTTGGGTATCCCTTCCAACTCTATTATCCCTAAAAGCTTCAACTAATTTCTCTTCTTCTTTCACAGATAAACCTTCAGGAAATTCTACTTTTTCATCCATAATTAATTTATCTTTTTAAGTTTATAATCTGTCGGCGCCTTGACTAAGTACTCCTCCAGTTTAACGCGAGAGAGAAGTCCTTTCTGCGCGCCGGCTTGTAACACTACAGACATAGCATTTATCGGTCCCCATGTCAAAGCCTCGGATACGGTTTTACCAAGTGCCAGCGCCGATGTAAAGGTGGAAGAAAAAGCATCGCCGGCGCCGGTACGTTCAAACGGTTCATGTGGATAAGCCGGAATGAACCATATTTCACCGTCTGGTGAATTGTCGTCATAAGCGTAAGCGCCGTTTATACTATCGGTTATGCAGACGATTTTAGGGCCGAGCGCAGCGAGGCCCCGCATAAGTTTTACAAAATCTTTTTCCTCGGTTTTAAGTATGCGCCGTGCTTCGTCGGTGTTACAGAAAAAAACATCAGTGCGACGATAAATGTCTTTTAATTTTTCTGTTCCCAGTTTCATTTGGAAAGTGCCGGGTTGGAAAGCCAATTTAACAGACGGATGCGCGCGTAGGTATTCGGCGATTTGTCGGTGGTAATCTTCCGAGTTAGCGGCTAATGAAGAAAGATATATCCATTTCGGTTCAGGTAAGTTTATCGGGAACGAGTAAGGAAACTCCGTGTGTTTAATCAAAATCGTGCGTTCCACATCATACCACAAGACATAATGATAATTTGAGGGCAAGTCGGAAACAGCCGTAATGAAATCAGTATGAACTTTATTTTTTGCGAGTTCTTCTAAATTACCTCGGCCAACCTCATCATCGCCGATATAAGACATTAGGTATGAATTTAAACCCAATCGCGCGGCGGCCACGGCGGCGTTGGCGCTGTTGCCGACGGCGCGCATTATTTCCGCAGACTCGTAGGGTACTTTATCCCCAAACCGCAAGCACAACTCGCAGTCCTCTTTATTTAGCTTACAGTGCACGGCCGCGTCTTTAATCCTAATAAACGGCTCGGTTACCACATCACCAATCGCCAGAAAATCAATATTCATATCCTCATTGTATCACAAAGCTTTTTTGATTAAAAATTGCAGTCCGAAGTGGAATTCGGGAACAGCAGGTTGACTTATTTTTAAAGTTGTAGTATCATCAACGACGAGAAGTCTATTTTCTTTAACAATAAAAAATATGAGAAATGAAAAAAACAATCTCAATTTTGTTTGCCACATTCTGGATGTTTGCCGCAATCAATACAACTGCTCAATTATCTTCCGATAAGCAGTTTAAAGAACTGTATAAAAAAGCAGTAAAAAAAATGGCCGGCGGAGGAGTAACACAAATTCAGTTGAAAGACAATACACTTGGTATTGTCGAGGTTCAATATGAAGAAAAACATACATGCATGTGCAAAGACAAGGAGTGCCACGGACCAAGATTGACAATTACAGTAAGAGAAATCAAAACTGATGTCATTTTATTTCCGAGTGGTCATTATTTTGCGGAAGTAAATCATTTTAAACCAGGTGATAATGTGGTTATCTATAAACTTGAACCTGGTATGGATGAAAAAGAAGAATTATCAGCCCAGCAAGCGGCCAGAAGAGTTTTACTGGCATACTGCAAATAAACAAAACCGATCTTAAAAAGATCTGGGTGATTTTAATAATAATCACGGTATTATTTTTATAGTATCGTGATTTTTTATTTTCGACCGGAAAATCAAGAACCAATAAACGCTTTTTTATACAGTCAAAATTTACTAGCTTATTACACTCGCTCATTTCGTACGAACGAGCGAATACCATTATCGGTTATATGGCACATTTGTGTATCTATCGTCTATAAATTTATCTCTTGTGCTATAATCATAGCATGAAAACCCTACGGGAATACATACAAGAAGCCGAAGAAAAAAAGGTGGCCATCGGGCATTTTAATGTGGCTAATTTGGAAATGCTGTGGGGGGTTTTCAACGTGGCGCGGGAAGTGAATGTGCCGGTTATTATCGGCGTTTCGGAGGGGGAGCGGGACTTTGTTGGTTTGCGACAGGCCGTAGCGCTTATCCAAAGTTTGTATGAAGAGTTTAATCATCCAGTTTTTCTGAACGCCGACCACAGCTATTCTTTTGAGCGCGTTAAGGAAGCTATAGACGCCGGTTTTGATATGGCGATTTTTGACGGCGCTAAATTGTCTTTTGAAGAGAATATAAAAATTACTAAACAATGCGTGGAATATGCGAGAGAAAAAGGCGGTAAAACCTTAATTGAGGGCGAGTTGGGTTATATTGGCGAAGGATCTAATCTAAAAGAAAAACTGCCGGAAGGTGCGGAGCTAAAAACAAAACCAGAGGAAGCGGAAAAGTTTGCGAACGAAACTGGGGTTGATTTATTTGCCCCGTCAGTCGGAAACATTCACGGTATAGTTAAAGGTGGAAATCCGTATATTGACGCCGAGTTGGTGAAAGAGATAAGAAAATCAGCCGGCGTTCCGCTCGTGCTTCATGGCGGTTCGGGTATAACCGATGTGGATTTTACCAAAGCTATTGAGGCTGGAATTTCCATTATTCACATCAGCACCGAACTCCGGCTGGCCTATCAAAAAGCGCTCAAGTTTTCGCTTCAGGAAGCGCCGGAAGAACTTGCGCCATATAAAATACTCAAACCGGCCATGTTGGCTGTTCAAAAAGCGGTAGAAAACCGCCTTAAACTTTTCAACAGGGTGGGGTAGTTGCGAATTTTGCCCGGTTTGCTATGTTGTAATTAACAGTAGTTCCTTTTTCCATTTTAGTTAAGGAAACCGGACTTAAAACGCAAAAATTTTCAGCATGGCTTTTTTTGCTCTTTTAAGGATCCTTGAATCGAAAGATGGGATCACGTTCCCGGCGGTGCGTTCCGGTTTCTCTTTTAAAGAATTTCTTTTCCCTCCATTTTCCATCCATGCCCATAGGGCCCCTTTTGACAAACTTGTCCGGGGGCTCTTTTTTTAATAATGATATAATTACAGCATAGATATGAAGAATGAAATCAAAAAGTTTTTCAAGGGGGACATAGAAGACGATTTGGAAACTCTCAAAAAATACAGCCACGACGCTAGTATTTTTGAAGTTCAACCGAAATTAGTAATTTTTCCAAAAGACGCGGAGGATGTAAAAAATTTAGTTAAATGGGTAAACCAAAAGAAGTCGGACTTCAAGAATTCCCCGAAGTCCGACTTCTATAATCTCTCGATTACCGCCAGATCGGCCGGTACCGACATGTCCGGCGGCCCGTTAAACGAATCAATTATTATGGATTTTACAAAACACATGAATAAATTGATTGAGTTCAACCACCCTGCCCTTCAGGCACCCCTCCTTGATAAGGAGGGGGTAGGGGGTGGTGCATTTATCACCGTCCAACCCGGCATGTTCTATCGCGATTTTGAAAAAATAGTTTCCGAAAAAGGATTAATGATGCCAAGTTATCCCGCTTCAAAAGGTATTTGCGCTATGGGGGGAATAGTTGCCAATAATTCCGGCGGTGAAAAAACATTAAAATACGGCAAGACGGAAGATTATATCCAGAGCATGAAGGTTGTTTTTACTGACGGGAATGAATATGAAATAAAACCTCTTTCAAAAACGGAATTGGAAATAAAAATAAAACAAAATAATTTTGAAGGAAATATTTATAAAAAAATTTGGAATTTAATTGAAAATAATCGAGAAAAAATTAACAAAGCGAAACCGAATGTTTCAAAAAATTCCGCGGGATATTATATCTGGAATGTTTGGGACCAACAAATTTTCAACTTAAATAAATTATTGGTCGGTTCGCAAGGTACGCTGGGGATCGTGACTGAAGTCACATTTAAACTGGTTCCAATACCCAAAGAATCAAAACTAGCCATTATTTATTTAGACGGTGTTAAAAAGATTTCTGATTTAACCGCCGAACTTCTGAAGTTTTCACCGGAAAGTCTAGAAGTTTATGATGATAAAACACTTCAGCTTGCCATTAAGTTTTTTCCAAGTTTTTTGAAAAACAGGGGATTTTGGGGCGGTTTTAGATTTATCTGTGGTTTCTGGCCGGATCTTTTTATGTTGATTAGAAATGGTTTTCCTAAATTAGTCGTTTTAGCTGAATTTGCCAGTGATGATAAAGAAGAAATTTATAAAAAAATAGAGGATCTTTCAAAAATGTTAAAAACAAAAAAATTAAGCTACCGCGTCGCGACCTCGTCTGCCGACGCCGAAAAATATTGGAAGATTAGACGGGAAAGTTTCAATCTTTTGCGAAATCATGTGAAAGGGAAGCGCACTATGCCGTTTATAGATGATGTTATTGTTCGTCCGGAGTATCTTTCGGAGTTTTTGCCGAAACTTGAGGAAATTCTTTCTAAGTATCCGGAACTTGAACACACCATCGCGGGGCACGCCGGCGATGGTAATTTTCACATTATTCCATTAGTTAAAACGGATAATTTACAACTTTCTCAAACCGTGATTAAGGTGGCCGATCAAGTTTATAATTTAGTTTTGAAATATAAGGGCTCAATCACCGCCGAGCACAATGACGGAATTATTCGCACTCCATATTTAGAAAAAATGTTCGGGGTGGAAATTTGCCGTCTCTTTACTGAAGTCAAAAACATTTTTGATCCGCAAAACATCTTCAATCCCGGCAAAAAAACCGCCGGCGACTTCGCCTCCATCCGCAAATATATAATTAAACCAAACTAAATTTGATTTTATATATGATTTCTGTATAATAGTCCTTGTATGAATATATTGAAATTGCAAGCAAAAACAAGGGCGAGTAGAGTTAAAATAGAGGCGCGAGACGCAGGCGAGCTTTCGGCGGTCTTTTACGGCGCCGGGAAAACCTCAACCTCAATCGCCGTGAACGCAAAAGAATTCGGTAAAATTTGGAAAGAAGCCGGCGAATCAAGTTTGGTTACTTTAACTATGCCGGAGGGGGATTTGAGCACCTTAATTCATGAAGTCCAACTTGATCCTGTTTCCGATCAGCCGATACATGTTGATTTTTTAGCCATTGATATAAATAAAGAAATTGAAGTCAAAGTGCCGTTGGAATTTGAAGGCGTATCGGAGGCCGTTAAAAGCGGTCTTGGTTCATTGATTAAAGTTATGTATGAAGTTGAAATTAAAGGTCTACCTAAAAATCTACCGCATAATATTAAAGTGGATATCTCTTTGCTTAAAACATTGGAAGACAAAATTACTATCGCGAATTTGGTTTTACCGGCGGATGTAAGGGCTGTAAATAAAGATTCGGACATTGTGGCCTTGGTACGACAAATGCAGGAAGAAAAAGAAGAAACGCCGGTTGATATTTCGCAGATTGAAATCTCTGAAAAACGCGGGAAAGAAGCCCCGGCGGAAAACGAAGCCGAGGCGGAAGTTAAAACGGAAACCAAACCCGCCTCAAGGGCAGAAAAAAAATAATATGAAAAAAATCGCGTTAGTTTTTTTTCTAGTAATAGTTTTCTCTGGTTTTTTATATACGCCGGTTAACGCCCAGACATCAGAAGAAAAGAAAGCACAACTAGAGGCCGAGTTACGCCAGCTGGAAACCGAAATTGCTCAAAAAGAAGCCGAACTGGCCGAACAAAAGAAAAAATCCGGAACGCTCAAGGGCGATGTAACCATTTTAACTACGCAAATAAAACAGCTTAAGCTGGATATAAAAAAGAAAAATTTAACTATTGAAAAACTAAGAAAAGAAATTTCTGAAAAAAGTCAAACCATTACAACTCTTTCCGAAAAAATTGATGACCACAAAAGTTCGCTGGCTCAACTTCTGCGCAAGACGCGGGAAATTGATTCGCTTAGTTTTGTTCATTTCGCGTTAGCTAGTGAAGACCTCTCCGATTTCTACGCCGACGTAGAATCTTTCTCAACCCTCCAAGAAGCTATTAAGCAATCTGTGGATGAAATTAAGGGTATAAAAACTCAAACTGAACAAGAAAAGAAATCTTTAGAACAAAAACAAAACGAGGAAACAGATACTAAAGTCGCGTTAGAAGGATCTAAACGGCTGACAGAAACCAAGGAAAAAGAAAAGAAAACTCTTCTATCCGTTAGTCAGAAGAAAGAGAGTGAATATCAGAAAATTTTGGCTGAAAAAGCCAAGCGCGCGAGCGAAATACGGGCGACGCTCTTTAATTTGCGCGATACGGTGGCTATTCCTTTCAGTCAAGCTTTGGAATACGCGCAGATTGCCCAGCAAAAAACCGGCGTGCGTCCGGCCTTTCTGCTGGCGATCATACAGCAAGAATCGTCCATGGGTGCCAATGTTGGTTCGTGTTATTTAACTAACCAAGCAACCGGTGAGGGTGTAAGCGTAAAAACTAAAGCTTCCATCGCGCGCGTAATGAAGCCCGCACGAGATATATCGATTTTTATCAATCTTTTAGACAATTTAGGTCTTAAAATGCATGAGACGCGCGTATCTTGTCCGCAATCTTTCGGCTGGGGTGGCGCCATGGGGCCGGCCCAATTTATTCCTTCCACTTGGAATATTATAAATTCTCGTTTATCAACATTAATAGATAAAAATATTCCCGATCCTTGGAATCCTTATGATGCTTTTATAGCTTCGGCATTGTACCTGTCCGACTTAGGGGCGGATAACGGCGGATACACAGCCGAACGCAATGCGGCTTGTCGTTATTATTCCGGCAGTTCTTGCAGTAATTCGCGTAACGCAACTTCCTATGGCAATCAAGTTATGTCCAAAGCGCGTAATATTCAAGAAAATATGATTGATCCGTTGCAGGGTTTTTAAAAAAATGATAAAGTAACAGCCATGCAAAAAGATATTCATCCGCAATATTTTCCTAAAGCCAAAGCCAAGTGCGCCTGCGGCGCGGTTTTTGAGTTGAGTTCGACGCAGGAAAAAATTAACGTGGAAATTTGTAGCGCCTGCCATCCATTTTTTACGGGCGGTGAAAAAATAGTGGACACAGCTGGACGGGTGGAGCGTTTTAAGAAAATGCGCGCTTCGGCTCGTCTTGCTGAAGTTCCGACGAAGCGGACCGGAAAAAAGAAAAAATAATGGATTGGGAGGAGTGGAAAAAAAATAAAGAGAATCCGGAAACAGAAACAGGGGAATTTCCGAACGAAGTAGTTTTAGAAGTACGCGCCGGCGCGGGCGGAAATGAAGCTTCATTGTTCGCCACCGAATTGGCGGCCATGTATCAAAAATATGCCGCCCAACAAGGGTGGGGTTTTTCTAAAATTCATCAATCACAGAGTTCGGCCGGCGGATATAAGGAAGCGGTTTTTGAATTACGCGGACAGGGTGTTTATAAAAAGTTACGTCACGAAACGGGCGTGCATAGGGTTCAGCGCGTGCCCGTAACGGAAAAAACCGGCCGTATACATACCTCCACGGCTTCGGTGGCGGTTTTACCGATTCGCAAGAAACATAAAATGGAAATTAATCCGGGAGATCTGCAGGTGGAATTTTCGCGTTCGGGCGGGGCTGGTGGACAAAACGTGAACAAGGTAGAAACAGCCGTGCGCATTATTCACAAACCTACGGGATTAGATGTGCGTTCAACCGAAGAACGCAGTCAACTAAAAAACCGCGAACGGGCCATGAGTATTTTATACGCCAAACTGGAAGCTTTGCAAACTGAAGCTGAAGAGAAAAAATATTCCGCCGAACGCAAAAACCAAATTGGCACAGCCGACCGTTCGGAAAAAATCCGCACCTATAATTTCGCGCAAGATCGCGTAACCGACCACCGCCTTAAAAAATCTTGGCACAACTTGCCGGCCGTAATGGACGGGGATATTGGTTCTATTATAGATTTTCTAGAATCTGACGGCATAAGTGCATAACCTTGGACTTTATGGCAAAACGTGCTATACTGTCTGGTGAGTAGTTTCCCTAGTGTGTCGAAGGAGAAATTACGTATTAGAAAGTAGTATCTCTGTAGGTTTTGGTTTTCCAACGCATACGGGGAAAAAATAAATGGCAACTAAGCTTTATGTGGGGGGTCTGCCTTACAGCACCACTTCCGACGAGCTCAAGAACCACTTCGCGCAAGCCGGCTCTGTAGCTACCGCTACGATCATCACTGATCGTATGTCTGGTCGCTCCAAGGGTTTTGGTTTCGTGGAAATGGACAGCGATGATGACGCCCAAAAGGCAATCTCGCAGTTCAACGGTTCTGACTTCGGCGGGCGCAAACTCACAGTCAGCGTGGCCCGGCCTCTCACCGAGAGACCTCCGCGCGGTGGTGGCGGTTACGACCGCTAAACACCAATCCCTCCGCCAAAGGCGGAGGGATTTTGCTATTCACGGTTTTTCTGTTAAATTATGTGATGCAGTAGCGCACATAGTTCAGTGGCAGAACGCTGTCCTGATAAGACAGAGGTCCTTGGTTCGATTCCAAGTGTGCGCATCAGACAGGAAAAGTCAATGCCGCGCCCTCGCGGGAGGCCAGAATTTTTTCGCCGTCAATTCAATTAAGAAATCCATATATGGGATTATACCTCCATATTGAGGAGTAGTGCAATAGTTGATAAAGTGATAATATAAATATGGCTCAAATTTCCAAAAAACTCGGAGAAAACATCAAGCGCATACGCTTGAAGAAGCGTATGTCGCAAGGCGACATTTGCCGAGCTATTGATATGGACAGAAGCTACATGAGCGCGATTGAGGGCGGAAAGGTTAATGTTACGCTGGTGGTTTTGGAAAAACTCGCCAAAGCACTTGATGTTTCGGTTGATGAGCTGTTGAAATAATTTTATGGCAAAAAATGTGCGACAATTACTTTTTCTTGGAACAGGTCATGGAATGCCGCTAAATTCCTCTTGTTCGTCTATTCTCGTCGAAGACGACAAAAATAACATTTTATTAGATGTCGGTGGTGGACATGACCTGCTTGGTCAATTTCACCGAGCCGAAAAAGACCCAACTTCGGTAAAAAATATTTTCATTACTCACTACGACAGCGATCATATTTTGGGTATTGTCCCATTGGTTAGAACTTTCCACCGATGGGCAGAACCGATTAAGAGAAATATTTTTTGTTCACAAGAAGTAAAAAACGCCATTGATTCTCTTTTTGCTTTTGTCGCTAACAAACATTATGAACCCGTAAAATCATCGCTCAATTTTGTGATACTCAAAGACGGAATGAATTTTGAAGACAACGGGTGGAAATTTACTTTTTTTGATGTAAGGAGCGACAAAAGCCCGCAATTCGGATGCACTATCATTTTTCCCGACGGCACAAAAATTTCTTTTCTCGGAGATGAACCACTAAGAGAACACTACCTTGATTTAGTAAAAAATAGTGATGTATTGATCCATGAGGCGTTTTGCTTGGATAACCAGCAAGACCACTTCAAACCGCATCCTAAAAATCATGGCACAGTAAAAGAGGCCGCACAAAACGCCTCACGAACAGGAGCAAGGAAATTGGTTTTATATCACATGGAGGACGAAACCTTAGCGACGCGAAAACAAACTTATTTGAAAGAAGCAAAACAAAATTTCAAAGGAGAAATTTTTGTGCCTGTAGATTTAGATAAATTTGAATTTTAAGAAATATGAAAATCACCAAATTTGGACATTGTTGCTTGTTGATTGAAGAAAACGGAGTCAGAATTTTGACC
>MFVN01000002.1 GCA_001786095.1 Candidatus Nomurabacteria bacterium RIFCSPLOWO2_02_FULL_42_17 | reverse complement strand
GGACGCTCATTGAGTTTCAGCAATCAAGCGATTCCAATGTGAGGAATCTGGCGCGGGAGCTTCTGCTGAAGAATTTCCCCGACGGATTACCCGACAAATCAAAAGAAGAAGATGCGGGGTCAGAAGAACGGAGAATACTCGCGTATTTTCAATAATCTGTTTCCACATCTAACTTTGAAAACTAGCCTGTGGTTCTATATCACAAGCTAGTTTTTTTATTTCTAAGAAAGGGCGTCAGTAACCTTTCTTTAGTCTTTCCCTCTTTCTTTCTGTTGTTTTTAAACTAAACTTCTTCAAAACTTTATTCGTCTTCATTCTTTATTTGTAACGGTTTTGTGATGAAAATTAGCATTTGAAGCCAGAATCTGGAGTTTAGTTGACTTTGTTTTTGGTTCTGATAGGATAGGAAAGCTGATCCGTCGGTCTCCTTAAGGCCCCCTCCCGGGGTTTTAAGAAAACGGGCGCGATATCGGCGAAGCCATATGGCTAAAACTTCTGTCATTGCCAGGTCGAAAAAAAAGCCGAAATTTTCCACGCGAAAAGTAAACCGGTGTTTTCGTTGCGGACGACGGCATGGTTTTATGCGGGATTTTAATTTATGCCGTATTTGTTTTCGCGAGCTTGCCAATGAAGGCATGATTCCAGGCGTTCGCAAATCTTCATGGTAGTTCGACGGGCTCACTATAAATAATTATGGATCCCTTATCCAACATGCTCATAGCTATCAAGAATGGTTCACGCGCCGGTCGTGAATCTATAGACTTGCCTTTTTCCGCGTTTAGTCATACCGTAGCTGAATGTTTAGTGCGCGCCGGATTTTTAAAGAGTACGGCTAAAAAAATGCGCCACGATTTACCAATTTTAGTGCTTACATTGGCTTATAATGATAAGATACCGAAAGTTTCAGAAGTTAAACGCATTTCAAAACTTTCCCGCCGTATCTATCGCGGTGTTAAAGAATTACATCCGGTTCGCAGTGGTTTAGGATCCATTGTGCTTTCTACTCCCAAGGGCGTGTTGACGGGGGATGAAGCGCGCAAGGAACATGTCGGCGGTGAAGTACTTTTTGAAATTTGGTAGTTCGACGGGCTCACTATAAATAAAAAAACATGAGTAAAATCGGCAAACAAATAATTAAAATACCCTCCGGCACAACTGTTACACAAACAGACGGTCGGGTTACGGTGAAAGGTCCCAAGGGTGAGCTTGCGCGTTCTTTTCGTCCATTGATTGAGATAAAAATTAATGGCGAAGAAATCACTCTTTTACCTAAAGGTTCGGACGTGGAAGCGCGTTCCTTATGGGGCACTTATGCGTCGCATTTAAAAAATATGATTTTAGGCGTGAATGAACTTTTTACTAAAAAACTTATTTTGGAAGGTATCGGTTTCAAATCAGAAGTGGCCGGCAAGGTTCTTAATCTTGCGCTTGGTTTTTCGCATCCGGTGAAAGTTCCGATTCCCGAGGGTATTACAACTACGGCCGAAAAAAATTTAATCACAATATCGGGTCCGGACAAGGAGATGGTTGGAGAATTCGCCGCGCGCGTGCGCGCGCTGAAAAAACCCGAGCCTTATAAGGGAAAGGGTTTCCATTATGAGGGTGAAGTTATTCGCCGTAAACAAGGCAAAAAGACCGCATGAAAAAGATAAAAAATGAAAAAATGCAAAAAAGAATGAGAATCAGGCGTAAAATTCGGTCGCGGGTTTTTGGTACGATTCAGTGCCCTCGTTTTTCGGTTTTTCGTTCCAATAAATATATCTATGCTCAACTTATAAATGACGAGCACGGCCAAACCTTAGTTAGCGCTTCGGATATTAAGATTAAAAAAGACCATGCCTATCGGCAGGCGGGCACTAAGGCCGTGCGGGCGAAGCAAATTGGCGCCATGTTGGCCGAAGCCGCGCGCGCCAAGGGGATAGAAAAAGTTGTCTTTGATCGTGGTGGATTTAGATATACTGGTCGCATAAAAATTTTAGCCGATGCCGCGCGCGCGGGTGGACTTAAATTTTAAAGTTAAAAAGTTTTAAATTAAAAATATGAGCAATGAAATAGAAAATAAAAGTCAAAAAGTCGGATTTTCTCTAGCGGACGAGATAGCCCGTTCGGGACGTTCCAATTATCCCGGCCGTGGCCGGAGTGGCGGTTCGCGCGGCGGCGGTCCGCGACGCGACAGCGATCTTGATCAAAAAGTCATACACAGTCGCCGAGTGACGCGCGTGGTTGCCGGTGGTCGGCGTTTTTCCATTGCGGTTGCTTTGGCAGTCGGAGATCATCGCGGTTCCGTGGGATTAGGCACCGGTAAAGCCGGAGACACGCAAATGGCCATGATTAAAGCTTTGCGTATGGCCAAGAAAAATATGTTCAAAGTTCCGTTGACCAGCGAATCATCTATACCCCACGAAGTTTGGGCTAAGTTTGGTAGCGCTAAAATAAAAATTATGCCCAATGGTGGACGGGGATTAATGTCGGGAAGTTCAGTGCGCGATCTTGTACGTTTGGCGGGAATTAAAGATGTTACAACCAAAATTCTTTCTGGTAGTAAGAATCGTCTTAACAACGCTCGCGCGACCATTAAGGCCCTGCGACAGATAAAATCTCGAATTCCCTTAGAACCTAAAACCTAACACCTAATTTTATGCAATTACATCAAATAAAACGTCAGCATCCTTATAAAAAACCCAAACTTGTCGGGCGTGGCGGTAAGCGCGGTAAGACTTCCGGTCGCGGAACTAAGGGGCAAAAAGCGCGGGCGGGGCATAAAATTCGCCCAGCGGTCCGAGATGTTATTAAAAGATTGCCCAAAAAGCGAGGGTATCGTTTTACTTCAGTACGCCGGCCCGTTTTGGTAAGTTCCGAAAAACTTGCTACTATCTTTAAAGAGGGCGAACAGGTAACCTTTGCTGAAATCCGCAAACGTCTTGGCTTGAAAGGCGGAAAGATAAAAATTTCCCATAAATCAAAATGAATAATTTTTGGAACAAGGTAAAAATCATTTTCACTGATCCGCAATTGCGCCGGCGAATTTTTTTTATGCTGGCTTTTCTCGTCGTCTTCCGTCTTTTGGCGGCCGTGCCTATTCCGGGTATTGATAAAGAACAGCTTACGCGCTTTCTTTCTAACAATCAATTTTTCGGCATATTGGATATTTTTTCCGGTGGCGGACTTTCTAATCTTTCCATTATCATGCTGGGTGTCGGTCCTTATATCACCGGATCCATTATTATGCAGCTTCTGACTATAATGGTCCCGGCGCTCAAACGTTTATACCACGAAGAAGGCGAAGCTGGCCGTAAAAAATTCACGCAGTATTCTCGGATGCTGACCGTGCCTTTGGCTTTAGTGCAAGGTTTCGGTTTCTTGGTTTTATTGGAAAAACAAAACGTGTTAGGCGATCTTAGTGTTTTGGCGCGGGCCGTTAATTTAGCGGTTGTAACCGGCGGTTCTGTTTTATTGATGTGGATAGGAGAACTTATCTCCGAATACGGCATTGGTAACGGCGTGTCCTTGCTTATTTTCGCCGGTATTGTGGCGGCTGTGCCGACACAAGTCGGCCAGCTTTTGATCAATTACGACCAAACCCAGCTCCCGACTTATTTAGGATTTTTAATCATCGGACTTATTATTATTGTCGGCGTAGTTTTGGTAACCGAGGCCGAGCGACCCATACCGGTAACTTATGCCAAGCGCGTGCGCGGTATGAAATTATATGGCGGTGTTTCCACTTACTTGCCATTGCGCATCAATCAAGCCGGCGTGATTCCTATAATCTTCGCGCTTTCCATTTTGCTTTTTCCGCAGATGATCGCTAATTTCTTAACAGGTATGAACGGCGAATTTCTCCATAAAATCGCCGATTTTCTGACGGCGTTTTTAAACAATACTTGGCTTTATTCAATTTTCTATTTTATTTTAGTTTTCCTTTTTACTTATTTCTACACGGCCGTAACCTTTGATCCGCAGGAACTTTCCAAAAACCTGCAAAAGAACGGAGCTTTCATTCCGGGCATACGTCCCGGCGAATCCACCGCTCTGCATATTTCTAAAATCCTTAATCATGTAACTCTGGTCGGCGCGCTTTTCTTGGGCATTATCGCGGTCTTGCCGTTGGTTATGCGTTCAATAACTGGTATCAGCGCGTTGGCTTTAGGCGGTACGGCCTTGCTCATCGTAGTTTCGGTCGTTTTAGATTTAGTTAAAAAAGTTGACGCGCAGATTTCCATGCGCGAATACTAAAATGGCTTTAGCTTATCTTTTTTTCGGGCGTAGCGGATGTGGCAAAGGCACGCAGGCCAAACTTTTAATTGAATATTTAGAAAAACAGGGCCGTAAAACTCTTTACGTGGAAACCGGCGCGGGACTTCGGAAATTAATAGAAGACCCTTCATATACCAGCCGTTTAACCAAAGAAACTCTGGGACGCGGAGCGTTGTGCCCGTCTTTTCAACCCATTTGGATTTGGAGCGGGTTTTTCATAGATAATTTTACAGGCCAAGAGGATTTAGTTTTAGACGGCGTGTGCCGCAAATTGCCGGAGGCTATGGCTATGGCCGGCGCGTTGGATTTTTATGGAATTAAGAATTGCCATATAATTTTAATAAATGTATCCAATGAGTGGTCAATGAAACACTTATTGGCGCGTGGGCGCGCCATAGACGACACGGAAGAAAAAATCCAACGCCGGTTGGGTTGGTTTGATGAAGAGGTAATGCCGGCGATTGAGTATTTGAAAAAAAACATGCCCTGTCGCTTTCATGATGTCAACGGCGAGCAGACAATTCCGGAAGTGTGGGCCGAAATATCTCAAAAAGTTTTTGATGAAAAATAATCTGCAACCTTTCTTTTAAAATTTAATACTAAATCTCATAAATATGAAAAAACCAAACAGAAACAATATAGGAAATGCAGGTGAATATTATGTTGCACATATTCTCTCATCTCGAAATTATATTACCACAATCACTTTAGGACGGGCTGAGAAATATGATATTTTAGCGGTAGCGCCAAATAAAAAAACCATAAAGATTCAGGTAAAAACCTTATTTGATAAAGGCTGGGCTTTTAGAATGACTAAGAAAGATGAAAAAGGTGGCGGAAAAAACTTTTTTTATGTTTTTGTAAGGTTGAATAAATTAGAAAAAGAACCAGAATATTGGGTTTTTCCAAGTTTACTAGTAAATAAAATAATTAGAGAGATTCATAAAAAATATTCAGGTTCAAGAAATAAAAGTGGAAAAAAGCCTAAAAAAACCGACATAAGAGCTTTTGTCGTTAGGGATCATAGACTTTATCCAAAGAAGTGGGGCTATGTTTGTAGTAAAAAATACTACAAGAATTATTCTATTTTCTAAATAAGTAAAAAAATCAACAGACCTCCTTATTCTTTTATGAAAACAATGTCAAGGGTCACCTTAAACATTAGAATATTTTGCAAAATTAACAAAATAAATAGATATGTCGACCAGCAGGGAGTGTATTAAAATGCTATTATGAATCAATGAATGATAAAGTAAATCAACTACTAGAAAACGCAAAAGGTAAAAAAGTTGGAATTTTTATAGACAACGCCAATTGGTTTTATCCCCAAAAAGAACTTGGTTGGCGTGTTTCGTTTTCCAAATTACTTATTTTCTTGCAGGAATACTTTCAAATTAAAGTGGTCAAAATCTATGCAGGCACTCCATTGTCAGATAAAGACCAACCCCCCTTTGATCATTTTTGCCAAGCGGTCCAGAAGTCTGGTTGTTTTGTAGTTACTAAACCCTTGAAAAAAATATGGCTTGATCGAACTAAAGGTGTTTTTGTACACAAATGTAATTTTGATGTTGAAATTGCTTTTGATATAGCTCGGTCCGTTGATGATTTAGACATAATTATTATCGGTAGCGGAGATAGTGATTTCTTGGAAGTTAAAAATTTTGTTCTTGAAAAGAAAAAGAGGTTTCTTATTTTGTGTTTTGAAAAAGGGGTCGCTTGGGAAATGCGAAAATTACACCATATCTTCTTGGAAGACTTGAGAAATATCATAAAACGGTAAAAAATAAGCCCCGCCCTTGCGGGCGGGGTGTCAAAAACATCAACAGCATAGCAAATACAAAATATATGTCAAATCAAAAAGTGGAAAACCGAATCTGTCAAAACTGCAAGCAAAGCTTTATACAAGACGGGAGGTGTATTAGCTACTTTAGTTGAGTAAAGTGAATATGTCAACCCGCCAGGTTGACATACGAGTTGACACAATCATGCATGTTGCTTTTACCAGCACTACTTCCTTACTTGCGCAAGTAAGGAAGTATGGTTAAGCAATAACATACGATCATATATCATTGCTAACTTGATTTTTGAAGCCGTGCGTTGTGCGCGGGGATGTTATTTGCCCAAAATCAAGTAAGCGGTAGCGAATCGGCGGGGAATTAGTGCAGATGCTATAATACTATGCAATGAATAAAAAAAGGGAAATTACTAAAACAATCGTCATATCGTTGGGCGGGTCGCTGGTGGTGCCGGACGAGATTGACGTCAAGTTTCTTTTGGCTTTCAAAAAAATAATAGAGCAGTCAGTTAAAAAAGGTTTTCATTTTGTCATAACTTTAGGCGGTGGCAAAGTTTGCCGCCGCTATCAGGAGGCCGCGCGGCTGGTCGCGCGGCCGAAACCTTTTGATTTGGATTGGATTGGCATCGCGTCTTTGCGTTTAAATGCTGAACTTATGCGGGTTATTTTGCGAAACTTTTCTCATTCTAAAGTGATAAATAATCCAAAAGATATTTTGGGAATTAAGGAAAAAGTTGTTGTGTGTGGGGCCTTTGGTCCGGGACACAGCAGTGATTTTGACGCGGTGCTGTTTGCGGAAAAAGTTGGGGCTGGAACAATTATCAACCTCTCCAATATAGATTATGTTTATGATAAAGACCCGCGAAAATACAAAAACGCTAAACCAATAAAACAGATTTCTTGGATTGATTTCAGAAAAATTTTACCAAAGAAATGGAATCCGGGTTCCAATACGCCCTTTGACCCTGTGGCGTCAGTTAAAGCCCAAAAACTTGGATTAAAAGTGGTGGTGATGAATGGTAAAAAAATAAAAAATTTACAAAATTTTATTCTTAGTCGGTCTTTCCGCGGGACGGTGATTTCTTAAGATTTTCGTGCTAAAATCGGATTATGTCTGAAACCAAAACCACTTCGGCAAACTCAGTGCAAGTCTGTCAGAACTGCCAGCAAAAGTTCACCATCGAACCCGATGATTTTGCTTTTTACGAAAAAATAAAAGTCCCTCCGCCAACTTGGTGTTTTGAATGCAGACAATGGCGGCGGTATGCTTGGAGAAACGAAAGAACGCTTTATCGGAGGAATTGCGATCTTTGCGGAAAATCTACTGTCACTATTTATTCACCCAATAAACCATATAAAGTTTATTGTCATGATTGCTGGTGGGGAGACGGATGGGATCCTGCTTCTTACGGAGTAGATTTTGATTTTTCTCGGCCATTTTTTGAGCAATTCCATGAATTGCAACTAAAAGTTCCTCGCATGGCTCTTCTCAACAAGAACAGTGTTAATTCGGAATATACCAATCATTCGGGCGACAATAAAAATGTTTACCTTTCTTTTGCTTGTTTTTTGGACGAAAATGTAATGTACAGCACTTGGGTTATGAAATCTAGAGATTGCATGGATTGTGGATTTATCGCTGAAAAAGGTGAGCGTTTATATGCTGTCTTGGATTCTAGTTCCTCATATCAGTGTCAATATGGAATCTTCTTAAAAAATTGTTTGTCCTGTTATTATTGCTATGATTGTCGCGGATGCAACGATTGCTTTATGTCTTCCAATTTGCGCAATAAAAGTTACGTATTTAAAAATGTACAATATACACGAGAAGCATATTTAGAAAAAATCAAAGCCCTAAATTTATCTTCTTTTGAAATTAGAGAAAAATTGACTAGAGAATTTGAAGATTTTTTGGAGAAAGATTCAATCCATCGATATGTTATCAGCGAAAGAAATGTTAATTCTGTCGGGTCTTTGATTTACGATTGTAAAAATGTAAAAGAATCTTTTGAGGTAAATAAGGGGGAGGATTCTAAATATATTTACGGAGGTATTGAAACTAAAAATTGCATGGATCTTTATTATGTAGGATACAATGTTGAGCTTTGTTATGAATGCCAAGGATGCACGCGAATTTCTAATTGCCAGTTTTGCCACCTTTGCTATGACAATATGAATGTTTCATACGGAGATACCTGTCAAAACAGTCAAAATCTTTTCGGTTGTGTGGGCGTCAAAAAAGGAGAATATATGATTTTTAATAAAAAATATAACAAAGAAGACTACCTTATCTTAAGAGAAAAAATTATTGAACATATGAAAAATACTGAAGAATATGGAGAATTTTTTCCGCCCCAAATAGCGCCAGTGTGCTATAACGAAACACAGGGTCAATTTTATAATCCCATGACAAAAGAGGAGGTTTTGGTAAAAGGCTGGAAATGGGAAGACCAGATTCATGGCACTTTTGGTAAAGAAACAATTAAACTAGAGGAAATTCCAGATAATATAAAAGATGTTTCTGACAGCATTGTAAAAGAAGTTTTTAAATGCGTTGATTGTAATAAAAATTATAATTTAAAAGATGATGAATTTACTTTTTATAAGCGGGAAAATATACCAATTCCAAAACATTGTCCTAATTGCCGGTATGTAAAAAGATTTACTCTTCGCTTGCCCCGCAAACTCTGGCACCGAACTTGCATGTGCGATAAGAAAAATCACCATAATCACAATGCAGGCAAATGCGAAGTGGAATTCGAAACCTCCTACGCCCCCGAACGGCCGGAGATTGTTTATTGCGAGAAGTGTTATCAGCAGGAGGTGTATTGATTTCCCTTTTTCTATATCGGATATAGGTAAAAGTACTGCAGGGGCAGAAAATGTGTCACTTTCTTTTGGAATATAAAACATGTCGACCTGCCAGGTCGACATGTTTCACTAATGCTAAATTTTCCTATATCGGACATGGGCAAGGCATTTATTCCTTACTGCTCCTTGTTTGCGCTTTTGAGAAACAGGGTTAAAATAAAAGCATGCAATCCGAAACCAAAACCTGCCAAAATTGTAAAAATAGCTTTATCATCGAACCGGAGGATTTTGGGTTTTATGAAAAAATAAAAGTTCCGGTGCCGATGTTTTGTTTTCTTTGCCGACTGCAGAGGCGGATGATGTGGAGAAACGAAAGAGTTTATTACAACCGGCAATGCGATCTTTGCCGGAAAAATATTATTGCCACTTACGATAAAACTGCGCCATTTCCCGTCTATTGCCAAAAGTGTTGGTGGGGCGACGATTGGAATCCTTATGAATATGGTAGAGATTTTGATTTTACCAAGCCGTTTTTTGAACAATTTAAGGAGCTTCTATATAAAGTTCCTATGATTGGAATGCAAAACGACGACGGCATTGCTTCAAAGGATAGCGAGTACGCCCAAGATATCGCCTTTTCCAAAGATGTCTATCTTTCAGTGTGCGGTTGGTTTTGCGAGCA
>MFVN01000001.1 GCA_001786095.1 Candidatus Nomurabacteria bacterium RIFCSPLOWO2_02_FULL_42_17 | reverse complement strand
TTCCTGCGCCTCCGAACGCACAGCCGGATATATCACATCTTGGCGTATGGGATGCCCCATCCAAGCTGTTTTATCTTTTGGAAAAAATTGCGCCGCCTCGGCAAAAGAAACCGCCACCCGTCTGGCAAAACGGCCAGCAAAAAGATTAACTCGCCCGGGCACCGAATCCGATTCATGAATAATAAGAGGTATGCGCAAAACGCGCGCCGCCAAAACCACCGGAAAACTCAAATAACCGCCCTTAGCAAAAATCACATCCGGATATATGGAAAATATTTTTAAAAGCGTTCCCCAAAAACCAAAAAAAGTTTTAAACACATCGAAAAAATTTTTAATTGAAAAATATGTACGCATTTTACCGGAGTTTATTTCTTCAAATTCTATATCATTATCGAAAAGCGCAGTTTGGTCATATGGAGAATCAGAAAAATAATAAAGCTTAAGCTCTAGTATTTTTTTCTCCTGCGCGATTTTATTCAGTTTTTCGACCACAGCAACTATGGGATAAAAATGCCCACCCGTGCCGCCACCGGCTAAAACAATTTTCATGTTTGAATTTTTTTAGTCTGATATCTGGAAACATTGAGAACAATACCCACGGCCGCCAGAGAAAAAAGAAGCGAGGTCCCGCCATGGCTCATAAAAGGCAACGGCACGCCCGTTAAAGGAACTAGTCCCGCCAAGGCGGCAATATTCAAAAAAGCCTGAACCGTTATCATTATAACAATTCCGGATGAAAGTAGTCTACCGAATTGATCCGGTGCGCGACTGGCAATGCGAAGACCGCGTAAAACAAAAACCACGTAAAGTAAAATAATCGTAATCGAACCTACGAATCCAAGCTCTTCAGCGATAACCGCGAAAATAGAATCGCCCTGCGGTTCCGGTAAATAAGTGAACTTCTGTATCCCCTGCCCTAAGCCACGGCCAAAAACACTACCCGAACCGATAGCAATAAGAGATTGATTTATTTGCCAAGATGAATCTTGGGGATCATTGGCCGGGTTGAGAAAAGTTGTAACACGTTCACGCGCGTAGGGTTTAAAATAAACCAAAACTCCGAAAGCAATAAGGCCTAACATAATCACGGCCAAAACTTGTTTCCAAGGAAGACCGGAAATAAAAAGCAAACTTCCGCCGGTAATAGTAATTAAAGAAAAACTTTTTAAATCGGGTTGATTAAAAAGCAGTACAGCTGTTAATCCGATCATTATGACAACCGGAATGAGGCCTCGGTGTAAGTCGCGCACGCGCTCACGTGCGTGCGCGAGCCAACCAGCGGCAAAAATTATAAAACCGATTTTCAACACTTCTACTGGCTGGAAAGAAATACGACCTAAATCTAACCAACGTACCGAGCCACCATGTTTTAAACCTAAACCCGGTATAAAAACCAGAGCAGTCAGCACAAGTGAACCGGCAAAAATATAAAAAGCATATTTTCGCCAAATTTTATAATCCAAACGCGAACATACCCACATAAGAATAAGCCCTAATGTAAGACCAAGTCCTAATTGATTAAAAAGTATGGAATAAAACTTACCCAAATCTTTAGAAAGCACGCCTAACGAAGCGGAAATAAACATTAAAACACCAACCGAAAGAAGCACGATAACTGTTCCTAAAAAAAATCTGTCGACTTTTGTATTATTCATGAATGTATAAAAGCAACAATCAATCCGACCACGGCAAAAACAACTGAAAGCACCCAAAAACGCATAGTTACTTTATAAGCCGGCCAACCTAGAGCCTCAAAATGATGATGCAGGGGGGTGATTAGAAATATTTTTTTACCTCGTCTAAATTTTTTAGAAATCATTTGAATTATGTTGGAAAAAACAGTTACCACTAAAGGAAAAGCTATAATTGGTAAAACTCGCATACCCGCGCCCATACCTCGTCGATCAGACAAAAAAGCCACCATTACTAAAGCCAAAGTTAGCGCCATTGTGCCAGTTTCAGACATATAGAAACGCGCCGGAGGAATATTAAACCACAAAAAAGCCATAATACCGCCAACTATGGCCGCCGTGAAAGCCGCTAGGTCTATTTGATTCTGAAAAAAAGCCAATACAGTATAAGCGGAAAAAATCACAGCAAAAACCCCACCAGCTAAACCATCTAATCCATCAATTATTCCCCCGGCATAAATAAAAAGTGTTAGACCGACAAAAAATAACATAAACATCCAATCTAAATCCAATGTTCCTAAAAATGGTACGGAGATACTTGATACACCTAATCTTACCCAAAACCACCAGGCGCAAAAAGTTGCGACTAAAGTAACTAAAACCAAACGTCGTTTTAAAGAAAGACCGTTCGTGCCCCGAGTTTCTAAAAAATCATCTACTAATCCAATAACGGCCCCAAACATAAAAGCAAAAAGTGGAAGCCAAGTTTGTTTGCGTGATAAAAATTCTAATTTTTCTATCATCATGCCGGGAAATATTTTTGAAATTAACCAAATGGCACTTGCGGTTATAAAAACTGAAAGCCAAATAACAGTACCACCCATCCTGGGAACAGTCACTTCCCTTTCCTTATGTAAAGAATTAAAAACCATGGCGTCTTTACCATCTAATGTTTTTTTACCTGGTTGTTTTTTCCAAAGACGATATTTATAAAGATAATGTGTGATAAACGGCGTCAAAACAATACCAATTATAAAAGAGGCGGCAAAAGGAACTAAAATTTTTGTGATATCCGCAATCATATTGAATTGAAATATTCCAGAACAGCAATGGCTAAACGTATTATATCAAATGAACGTTCTTCTAGTGTTGAACCTAGTACGGAAATCACGACTGGATGCCCAGTTTCTGGCTCAAAAACTGTTGCTAAACTACCACCGGCACGTGGTGTAAAACCGGTTTTAGAAACCAAAGTGTGTGGTAAAAAATCTACTTTATCGTTAGTATTGTTGACTTCTAACTCAGAACCGCCAATGGTTTTAAACTTAGCGCTTTTTTGAGATGTTATCTTAAAAATTTCCGGATATTGTGAAACTGTATAAGAAATTAGATAGGCAATTTCTTTAACAGAACTATAATTCCCCGCTTTATATTCTTTACTATTCTCCCCTTCTTTAATATCTAAACCATGTTCGTTGAAAAATAATGTATTAGAAAACCCGAGTTCGTTGGCTTTTGTATTCATATCGGCGACTAAATTTCCCGGATAACGAACGGAAAATGCCGAAGCCGCATCATTAGAAGAAGAAAGGAGCATAAATTTAACTAAATCTTCAACACGCCAACCCTCATCAGCTTTTAAACCATCATCACCGGTAGTTTTTAGAGCCTCGGTTGGTATCACTATAATTGATTCTTTGTCGAATTTATCTAAAACTACTAATGCGGTCATTATTTTTGTTAAAGAAGCAATAGGTAATTTTTTATTTTCATCTTTAGAATAAAAAACCTTACCATTAAAAAGATCAAAAACAAAAGCTGATTGCGCGTGTATTTCGATATTATTAAAAACTTCTTGGAAAATTGTAGTTTCATGGTTAGAAATTTTTAACGCCCTTGAATCTTTAATCCAATTCCCAACTGCATAAACCACAGACAAAAAAGCAATTAAAACTAAAATGGTTACCAAACTTTTTAACAAAGCTTTATCTTTCATTGGTCGATTCACTTATTTCAGATTCTATTGAAACTGAATTTTTATTTAAAATTTCTTGCATTTCTTGATAACGCGGCAGGTCTTCGAGTTTAGTCAGTCCTAAATATTTAATAACTTCCATGGTCGGACGATAAACATAACAACGACTATCGGTTGGGTGAATTTCGCGTTCCACTAATCCGCGTATTAAGAGCTGACGCAAAATGAAACTGGAATTAACGCCACGAATCCAGTCAATTTCCGCGCGCGTAACTCCGTTTTTATAAAGAACTATAGAAAGAGCTTCCATGCTAGCGCGGGAAAGTTCTTTTTTCAACTCTTCTTTTTCTATACTTTCAATCAAAGATGAAAAATCAGGCGCGGTGCCCAAAATAACCTCATTTCCTTTACGAACCAAAACTATACCGCGATCCTTAAAAAGATTTTCTAATTCTGTCAGCGCGGTTTGAATTTCACTTTCGGTTGCTTTCAAAATCTCGCCTAATCGCCGAATTGAAACAGGTTCGGCGCGCGTGAAAAGTACGGCTTCTATTTTTTTTTCTAAATCTTCAGACATTTTGTTTTTCTATGACAATTTCTCCAAAATGACTCTGCTGAATTGTGTTAATCAAGCCACGACGCACGAGTTCCAGCATGGCCAAGAACCCGACTATAACATAAACTTTGCGTTCTTTGCTGTTATCCCCGTCTGAACCACCCGCAAAATCATGAAAATTGAATTTGAGCGCCGTTTCCACGCGCGTGACTAATCGCTTAAGCATATCTTCTAGGGTTATGGCTTTTTGAACCGAAACCAGCGGTAATTTTTCCTGCTTGGGTAAATTATCTAAAACAAAATTCAAAGCAGAAAGCAGGTTTTCCGATGTAAGCTTGGGTGTGGGGCTAAAAACCGGAATAATCAATCCTTCCGGCCGGCTAAAAATTATCCGCCGACCGTAGGTTGCGCGAATTTCCGCACCGACCTCCTGGACGGCTCGGAAAATTTCCAATCGGCGCTCCAGAGCACCGATTTCCTCCTCCTCTTCTTGGGAAAGTTCTAGCGACGGTAAAAGCGACTTGGACTTAATAAGAACTAAAGTCGCCGCAATCGCTAAAAAATTTACCATTTCAGTCAGATATTCGGGAGTTGAGCTCCCACTTGGGAGCTCAACTCCTAAGTTATGAATGTAATTTAAAAAATCATCAGCCACCGCCGAAAGCGAAACGCGACTGACTTCCAGCTTACGTTCCTCAATCAAACCAAGCAGGACTTCTAGTGGTCCCTCAAAAACCGATGTTTTTACTTTGTAACCAATCTCAGTCATTTATTTTCTCGGTTCTGTTTTTATGCCAAGTTCTTTAAGTTGTTCGGGAGTAGCTTCGGATGGCGCGTTCATCATTAAATCTTGCCCTTCGCCGGTTTTAGGAAAAGACATTAATTCTCGAAGACTCGACTCTCCGGTAATAGCCAATAAAAGCCGATCAATTCCCGGAGCGATTCCTCCATGAGGAGGAGTACCAAAAGTAAACGCTTCCAGCATGTGTTTAAAAGTATTTTTTTGCTCTTCGGAAAAACCAATTAGATCAAAAACTTTTTCTTGAACCTTGCGATCATGGATTCTAATGCTTCCCCCGCCAACTTCATAACCATTCAAGGCTAAATCGTGCTGAAGACCCCTGACTTTCGTCGGACCGGAATCAAGTAATGATATATCATCCGGGTGAGGAGCGGTAAACATATGGTGGGATGGGGCGAATTTTGCCGAACCGGAACCATGATAAAAATCATTTTTAGTTTGTTGGGTGAATAAAGGAAAATCAATAACCCAAGTAAAAGCCAACTCATCTTTATCCTCTTTGTTTTTTCTCAAATCTGGTTTATCGGATCCATATTTTTCCATGGTTTCTTTATGCGCAATACGCGGCCAAGGGGTTTGAGTTATTTTTTTCTCCGGAAATACCTTTTTGATCATTTCGGTAAATAATTTTTCAACCAAAGATAAAATATCTTCTTGCTCGACAAATGACATTTCTAAATCAAGTTGGGTAAATTCGCCGTAAGCGCGGTCGGCCCTAGGGTCTTCGTCGCGAAAACAACGGGCTATCTGAAAATATTTTTCAAAACCGGCAACCATAATCATTTGTTTATATTGCTGAGGACTTTGGGGTAAAGCATAAAAATTTCCTTTGTTAAGACGGGAAGGAACCAAAAAATCGCGAGCTCCTTCAGGGCTGGTTTTAGTCAGAATAGGTGTTTCGATTTCTACAAAATTTTCTTTGTTGACTAAATAGTCTCGAATAAATTGAATCATTTCCCCGCGTTTTCTCAAGTTTTTTTGCATCCGCGGACGGCGTAAATCCAAATAACGATACTGAAGACGCATATCCTCCCCTATTTCGTGCCCATCGGAACGAACATCAAAGGGCGGTGTCTGGGCCTTATTTAGAACTTCAATTTTTAAAATTTCCAATTCAATATCACCGTTAGGCTGGTCTTTGTTTATATTTTTTTCCGGGCGCTTGTTGACTTTGCCAGTGATCTTTAACACCCACTCCGGCCTTATTTCCTTGGCAATTTCTATAGCTTCAGTGTTAGCTGGCAAAACCACGCATTGCACTTTACCGCTCATATCCCGCATATCAAAAAAAACCATCTTCCCTTGATCGCGCCTAATATCCACCCAGCCAGCCACTACAACCTCCTGTCCAATATTTAAATGTAAATCTTTAATTAAAATTCTATCTTGCATATTTATGAATATATCAAATTAATATAGCTCTACGCCAACGGCGTGGCGGACAGCGGACATTTTGGAGGCGGTGCGCGAGCGAGCACGCGCGCCGCCGGATTTCAAAATTTCCAGTACGGCTTCTTTATTTTGCGCTAATTTTTCTCTTTTTTCGCGCAAAGGGCGGATAAAATTCATCAAGTCGTCAGCTAGCGCTTCTTTAAGTTCTTGATACTTCCCTTTTTTATTTTCATAAAGCGATTTTAGTTCGCTCTCGCTACGCACGAGTTTGTGCAAAGCATAAACATTTTTCGGGATTCCTTCGCCTGAATCAGTTACAATACTCATAACTTTGTTTTTTATTTCTTCATCTGAAGCAAAAAGCTCAATGGTATTACCATAACTCTTGCTCATTTTTCGCCCGTCAATACCCGGCACCACCGCTACTTCCGTCAAAATCATTGGTTCAGGTAGTTTGAAAATTTCACCTCCGCTAAAGGCGGATCCGCCTTTAGCGGAAAAAATCCGATTAAATTTTTCAGCCGTGTCGCGGGCGTATTCCACGTGCTGTTTTTGGTCTTGCCCAACCGGCACAACATCGGCGTCTTGTATTAAAATATCGGCGGCCATGAGCATGGGATAATTAAAGGTGCCGACACTCGCTTCCTTGCCTTTTGTCGATGCATCCTTGTAGGCGTGAGCTCGGGCTAAATACGGCATAGTTGTAATCGTGTCAAAAATCCAGCACAGTTCTGTCACCTCCGGCACGTCGGATTGTTTAAAAAGTGTAACTTTTTTCGGGTCCAGTCCGACTGCTAAATAGTCTAGCGCAATGTCCACGACATTTTGTTCTAATTCTTTGGCGTTCTGCACGAAATTAAGCGCGTGATAATCAGCTATAAAAATATAACTTTCATATTGTTCAGAAAGCTCCATAAATTGCCGTAAGGCCCCAAAATAATTGCCGATATGTTGCCGGGCGGTCGGTTTTACGCCGGAAACCAGTATTTTTTTACCTTTATCCATAAGCTGATTATATCACTTTTAAGTTTTTCACACATTAACCACAGGGCATTCAACTATAATGTTGGGCGCGAATAATATTGTGTTACAATCATTATATATGGCGCAGAATAAATCCATTATAGGTCGCATTCCCCCACAAGACCTCGAGGCCGAAAAGGCCGTTTTGGGTTCGGTTATGATTCGGCCGGGTGTGATGGATGAAATTGTCGATCTAATTACTCCGGAATCTTTTTACGCCAGCCGGCACGCGACCGTTTTTGAAACCATGGTTGAATTATGGCAAAAAGGCCAGCCCATCGACCTGCTGTCCGTGTCCGCTAAACTTAAAGACAAATCAAAACTGGAATCAATCGGCGGTAGTTCTTTTTTGGCCGAGTTATCTTCGGTCGTGCCAGCTTCAGTAAACGCCCGTTACTATGCTCAAATTGTTTATTCAAAATCCGCCTTGCGCGGACTGATTGCGGCCGCCGAAGAAATCGCCCAAATGGGTTTTGCCAGCGAACGCGAAACGGATGAAATTTTAGACGAAGCGCAAAGTTTGGTATATTCGGTTGCTTCAACTAAAAGCGCTCGGCGCTTCACGCATCTGAAAGACGCGTTGCATGATGCTTGGGAACGTTTAGAACGCATGCACGAACAGAAGGGCGCATTGCGCGGTGTGGCTACCGGTTTTGCCGATATAGATAATCTACTTTCCGGCTTGCAAAAATCTGATTTGATTATATTAGCCGCGCGACCGGGTATGGGAAAAACAACTTTGGCATTGGATATAGCGCGTCACGCGTCCGCGCGGGAAAATCTGCCAGTGCTTTTTTGCTCGCTAGAAATGTCTATGCCGCAAGTTGTGGATCGTATTATGGCCGCGGAGGCGCGCGTGCACTCGCAACAAATGCGCACCGGTCGTCTTTCAGCCGATACTGAATTCGTAAAATTGCGCGACGCGCTGGACCGTTTAGCTAAAGCGCCCCTTTTTATAGACGACCGCGCCGGTTCTAATACCGCGCAAATACGCGCCAACGCTCGCCGTATAAAAACTGAACACGGCCTGGGATTAATCATTATTGACTACTTACAACTTATGGCCACTAAAAGAGATTATGATTCCATGGTTGGTCAAGTTACGGAAATTTCACGCGCGCTCAAGGCACTGGCTAAAGATTTAGACGTGCCGGTACTGGCGCTTTCCCAACTCTCACGCGCCGTGGAATCGCGTGGCGGCAAACCACGCCTTTCCGATTTACGCGAATCGGGCTCTATTGAACAGGATGCGGATATTGTTATGTTTATACACAGCGAAGATCGTGATAAAGATCCAGCCGAACGCACTAATATTGTGGATATTGTGGTTGAAAAACACCGCAACGGCCCGACTGGCCTGATTCAACTTTATTTTGACAAAAAAACCACCACTTTCCTTTCAGTAGAACGCAGTAATATTTCTGAACTGGTTGCCCCTAAGGAAAGCGGTGTGGGTGAAGAATTTTAAAAATCATGAGCATTATTGACAGATTATCGGAATATTTTGCCCATTTTCCCGGCATCGGCGAGCGCCAAGCCCGCCGGTTTGTTTATTTTCTTTTAAGGGCGGAGAACGGTTATGTTAAAGATTTTTTGGAATCTATCGTAGCACTTAAAAAAAATGTCGCACGCTGTAAATCATGTTTCCGTTTTTTTGAATCCGCAGACAAAGAACTGTGCGCCTTGTGCGCTAGTTCCGCGACTGATCAATCACTCTTAATGGTTATGGAAAAAGATTCGGATTTGGAAAATTTCGCCCAAAGCGGAACTTATCGCGGGCGTTTCTTTATTTTGGGCGGGTTGGTGCCAATTACGGAAAAAGACACGGAAAAAAAGGTGCGTGCGAAAGAATTGTTGGCGGCCGCGCAAAGCGCGGCCGCATCCGGATTAAAAGAAATAATTTTAGCCTTCGCGGCGAGTCCGCAGGGTGAGCACACTGAATCGTATTTGCGTAAAATACTGGCTCCGCTTTCCATTAAACACGGTTTAAAAATTTCTTCGCTCGGACGCGGACTGTCCACCGGCGCCGAACTGGAATATACTGACCCCGATACCCTTAAAAACGCCCTAAAGAACCGCAGTTAAAAACCTAGATTGATGTCCGACATCAATCTAGGTTTTATTTTATGTTCGTAATTTTGATTTTGAAAAATGGTTGGCGATGGCCGGCTTTTTTGAAATAGCGCACCTTGGGTTTGTAGTGAATGACTGTGACTTTTTTATTCCGCCCTTCGGCGATCAATTCCCCTTCTACTTTGGCCCCCTCTATAAAAGGCGTGCCGATGGAAGTGTCTTTGCCGTTGTCCACCAAAAGCACTTTATCGAAAACGATTTTCTCGCCCGCCTGCTGTTTACCGCCTAATTTTTCCACATTCAAAACGTCTCCCTTGGAGACCTTGTATTGCTTGCCACCCGTTTGTATAATCGCGAATTCCGTGGCCATGCTTTCATCCTAGCACGGCTAAAAACTTTTTTCAACGCTGGCGTTTTGGCCGTCTTGAGGAATCTCAACTTGGTTTTTGGTGAACGGATCGCTTAACCAAGATAAACTTTTTATAGCAACGCTGGAAAGATTGCTTTTTTGAATTTTTACTGGGATCGAAGCTGAAGAAATACTGGCCTTAACCGGCGTAGCGAAAAATTGCACCACAAAAACCGTTTCTTGGTTTTGATAAATTCCGCGCGCCAGCGCGATGCCAATCTCCTTAAAATTTTTATTGACCATGTTAGCGCGATGCGCCGGCGATTTCATCCAAGCATCGGCGACTTCTTTCGAGTCAAAAAAGTTTATGGCCAGATTCTCGCCGGCGTAAGTGTAATCGTATTTGACTTGATCCAGCCAATACCACGGAGTCTTGCCTTCCGGACTGACGTGGGCAAAGTATCCTTTTTGGGACATATCTTGGGCTTTGAGAGCGGCCGCCTGTTCTAGAACGGGGTTAATTTTTAAGAAAGGTATCTTTTGAGCTATCCGGTTTTTATTCGTTAAGTCAACCAGCGCGCTTTTAACAACCGCGGCCCAAGAATCAGATCGTAAAACCAGCCGATCTTGAATCGAAGTCGCCATGCCCACTATCAATCCAGTCAAGACAATCGTGGCAATAATTAATTTTTTCATGAATTAAGTTTACCATAGAAAATATCAAAAAACAAGCCCCACCTAATGGCGGGGCTTGTTTT